>NZ_NOLI01000095.1:0-31398 GCF_002245975.1 Nostoc sp. 'Peltigera membranacea cyanobiont' 213
GGATTGGGGATTGGGGATTGGGAAAGATAAGTACTAATGACCAATGACCAATGACTAATGACTAAATGAATATGTACCTGACGAAAAATTCAGTGCAGCAACTGCCCACTTTCCGGTTGAAATTACCGTTTGCAAGGGAAAGTAAGGGCAGTTATTACACGCAACCATTACCAGGATGCCCAAGAATGCCTGTGTCTCTGCAATTGCGGGAATATCAGCGCCAAGCGATCGCTAGCTGGTTTACCAACAATGGCAGAGGGACGCTGAAAATGGCTACTGGTAGTGGTAAAACAATTACCGCATTAGCGATCGCTTGTGAATTATATCAGCAGATTAATTTACAAGTTTTGGTGGTGGTGTGTCCCTACCGCCATCTCGTTACCCAATGGGCGCGAGAATGTGAAAAATTTAATTTGCAACCCATTTTAGCCTTTGAGAATTTACGCACTTGGCAAAGTCAACTTTCTACCCAAATTTATAATCTGCGTTCTGGTTCTCAACGGTTTGTGACTGTCATAACTACGAACTCCACTTTAATTGGAGATGGGTTTCAGTCTCAACTCAAATATTTTCCCGCCAAAACTTTAATTATTGGGGATGAGGCGCATAATTTAGGCGCACCCAAGTTAGAGGAAAGTTTGCCGCGCAGTGTGGGGTTGAGACTGGCTTTATCTGCTACACCGGAAAGATATTTTGATGATTTTGGTACGCAATCTCTATTTGATTATTTTGGCCCAGTTCTCCAGCCAGAGTTTACTTTGAGGGATGCGATCGCTCAAGGTGCTTTGGTACATTATTTGTATTATCCGGTGCTGGTGGAGTTAACTGAAGCAGAAAGTATTGCCTATTTAAAGTTAACTAAAAGAATTGGGCGATCGCTATTATATAGAGAACGAGGAAATGGAGAATCAGGAAACTTTGAAGACAATGAAGATTTAAAACCGTTGTTGATGCAAAGAGCAAGATTAATTGGTGCGGCGGAAAATAAATTAACCGCTTTGCATGAATTAATGACAACTCGCCGCGAAACTACTCACACTCTTTTTTATTGCAGTGATGGTTCACAGGATGCGGGACAACGTTCATCGCTACGCCAACTTAAAGCTGTTGCTAAAATTCTGGGAGTAGATTTAGGTTACAAGGTTAGCACCTATACGGCTCAAACAACTTTACAAGAAAGGGAAGTATTGCGCCATCAATTTGAAAGCGGAGAGTTGCAGGGTTTAGTCGCAATTCGTTGTTTAGATGAAGGTGTTGATATTCCGGCAATTCAAACTGCGGTAATTTTATCAAGTTCTGGAAATCCTCGCCAGTTTATTCAACGAAGAGGGCGAGTTTTACGTCCTCATCCGGGTAAGGAACGCGCGACAATATTTGACATGATTGTTTTGCCGCCAGATTTGGATAGAGACACTATCGAAGTTGAGCGTAATTTGCTGAAAAAGGAATTACGGCGTTTTGTAGAGTTTGCGGATTTGGCTGATAACGCAGGTGTTGCAAGAATGAAGTTACTTGATTTACAAAAACGATATGGTTTATTAGATATTTGATGATGAACCAGAAAATAGTTGTATTTTTTTATAAAATTTTTCGAGTTTTGAAAAAAGAAGCATTAAGTATGAAATAATAAAAGTATGGATTTGATAATAATGGGATGTAAGCCGCTTTAAAAATTTCACTTACATCCTATTATCATCTAGATTACTTAATATAATAACAGAAAAGAATTAAAGAATAAAGTGTTTTTTCAAAAAAAATTAGGATTTTAAAGATAACGCTAATAGTGGGTTTACGGAGGCTATTTTAGCAGTAGAGAAAGTTAAAATGTAGAAAAACTATATTTAAAAATCCGATATGTCACAAGAGGCGAATATCGATGATGTGCAGGAGCCAATAACTAGCGCACCGCCGGAAGTACGGCAAATTATTGAGCGGGTATGGAAGCTGGAAAAAGGCAGGCTAGATAAGAAGATTAACAGCCATATAAATGATAATATTTTGGACATTATTAAGGAAGAGGTGCGATGAAGCTGACTTCAATCAAGCTCTGCAACTTTCGCTCCTTTTATGGTACGACACCAGAGATGATCCTGGCTGGGGGAGATGCTCAGAACACGACAATTATTCATGGCAATAATGGCTCTGGAAAAACTAGCTTGTTGAATGCCTTTACGTGGGTATTGTATGATAAATTTAGTGCAGCGTTCGCATCGATAGAGCAGTTAGTGAATAAGCGTGCGATCGCAGAAACTCAAAAAGGTCAAGCTGTAGAATGTTGGGTAGAGATTGGCTGGGAACATGAAGGTAAACGCTATCGAGTTAAACGCGCCTGTCGGGGTTATAAAAACGAAGGTGATTTTGACGCTGGTAAAACTCAATTAACCATGTGGGTTGGTGCGGATGATGGTAAATGGAATATTCCAATTCAGCAACCAGACGATATAATTAATCAAATTTTACCCGCAACTTTACATCAATATTTTTTCTTTGACGGCGAACGAATTGAAGAAATCGTTCGTTCTGACAAAAAAGCTGAAATTGCTGAAGCTACAAAAATCTTCTTAGGTGTGGAGGTAATCAATCGTTCTATCAGACATTTGGGAGATGCTAAAAAAACTCTAGAAAATGATTTGAAAGCGATTGGTGATTCTGAAACTAAACAGTTATTACGACAGCAAGAAAAAATAGAACGCGAACGTGAACGCATTACCAAACGGCAAACTGAAATTAAAGAAGAGTTAGAATATCAACAAACTTTTAAAAAAGAGACAAGTAACCGTTTGCGAGAATTGAGTGCTGCTAAGGAATTGCAAGAAAGATGGCAGGATTTAGAATCGCAGAAAGCGGCGAATCAAGAAGAATATAAAAAAACGAAGGAAGCGCTGAAAAAAGTTATTTCCGCGCGGGGTTATACAGTTTTACTCTCAGAAACTACATCGCAGTTTCGAGGAATTATCAATGATTTAAAGCAGCGCGGTGAATTAACATCAGGAATTTCGCGGGAATTTGTGAATGATTTACTCAATTCTCAACGCTGTATTTGTGGCGCAGAATTACACGAGGGTAATCATTCTCACACTCATGTGAGTACCTGGTTAAATAAAGCCGGTTCTTCGGCGGTAGAAGAAACTGCAATTCGGATGAGCGCACAAGTAGATGAAATTGATAAGCAAGCGACAGGATTTTGGGAAGAAGTTGACAGAGAACAAACTAGGATTAATCAGTTAAGGCAAAGTATATCTCAAATTGAAGGCGATTTAGACAATATTCAAGAACGGTTACGAAAAGATGCTAATGAAGAAATTAGCAGTTTGCAAAAACGTTTAGATGAAATTGAAAGTAAAATTGATGAATTAAATCGAGAACAGGGTGCAAATCAGCAGCAAATTGCTCAACTCACAACTGAAATTGAAGGTTTAAATAAACAAATCGCCAAACAAAAGCTGAATGAAGATAAGCAAACTTTAGCACAGCGACGAATTAACGCTACTCAAGATGCAATCGAACGGTTAACGGAAGTTAGAAATCGTCAAGAACAACAATTTCGTCTGCAATTAGAAAAGCGAGTGCAAGAGATATTTACAGAGATTTCTGTAACTCCATACATTCCTAAAATTAGTGATAAATATGAACTGACATTAGTAGAAAATACTACAGGTGTAGAAGCACTTGTTGCAGCTTCTACTGGAGAGAATCAAATTCTCAGTTTATCCTTTATTGCCAGCATTATTGACAAAGTACGGGAATGGAGTGAGAAGCGGAAAATGATGATGATTCCTGATAGTAGTACTTTCCCAATTGTCATGGATTCGCCGTTTGGTAGTTTAGATGAAAGTTCGCGGCGACACATTGCGAAGACAATTCCCCAATTGGCGAATCAGTTGATAGTCTTAGTAACTAAGACTCAATGGCGGGGTGAAGTAGAAGCGGAAATGACAGAGAGAATTGGGAGAGAATATGTGCTTACGTATTATTCTTCTAAACCGGATTGCGAACAAGATTATATTGAGTTGGGTGGGGAAAGATATCCTTTGGTGAAACAAAGTCCGAATGAGTTTGAATATACGGAAATTATCGCGGTTGAACGAGATGGGTAATTACTCACGGAGAGGCGCAGAGGTTTTTTAGTTACAGTTGAGAAAAGGTAGAAATGAGGTGATGGTGGCGAATCCAGACAGAAATTATATGTCTCCACAGGAATATCTGGAATGGGAAGAACGCCAAGAAATTAAATACGAATATATTGATGGTGAAGTTTTCGCTATGACTGGGGGTACTATTCCTCACAATAGCATTGCTTTAAATTTGGCTTCAGCATTAAAAAGCCACTGTCGAGGAGGTTCATATCGTGTCAATATGGCAGGTGCAAAAGTAGGTGTATCTGAAAATGTGGCTTTTCATTATCCCGATGTTGTGGTGAGTTGCGATGAACGGGATAAACAAGCTATTCAATTTCTCCAATATCCTTGTTTAATTGTTGAAGTTCTATCCCCAAGTACGGAAGCTTACGATAGAGGTAAAAAATTTACGCGGTATCGTCGCATTCAGACTTTGCAAGAATACGTCCTCATCGATGCTGAAAAAATTGGTTTAGATTGTTTTCGGTTAAATGATAGAGGACTTTGGGAGTTACATCCTTATGAAGCAGGGGATGAAGTTCATCTAACTAGTGTTGATTTTCACTTTCCTATTTCCTTGGTTTATGAGGATGTTCAGTTTCCAACTTGAGTTTATGGGAAACTAGAGACAATGGCAGAAAAAGTAAACCCACGCTCGGATGATTAAAAATGATAGCAGATGAAAGAGAACAGTTAATTAAAGATATCAACGTACTGCTACATCAAGCTTATGACAGTACTTTAGTTGAAATTCACGCACTATTAAAAAAAATCGATGATGTAGATGATGAAGAAGACTTAAAAGCCATTAAAGAAGCTAGGGAAGATATACGCATTAATGGCACTGTATCTTGGGATGAAATTCAAAACGAAATAAGAAACGAAATAAGCAAGGATGTTGCGTGAGTTACGAAGTTAAATTTTCAAGGGGTGCGAAAAAGCAGTTTAGAAAACTACCTATAGACGTACAACAACGCATACAAACTAAAATCAATGACTTGGCAATAGAACCGCGTCCAAACGGGGTCAAAAAATTACAAGGTGATGATAATTCATATCGTGTTCGAGTAGGAGATTATCGAGTGGTTTATGAAGTAGATGATGATGTTTTGATAATAACTGTAATTAAAGTAGGACATCGTAGCGGGATTTATAAAGATGAAAGTTAGCAGAGTCGGGAATATGGTGCTACTAATCCTGATGAACCGCAAGTGTATCGACGTGGTGAGGTAGCTGAAGCTGAACCCGCAGTGCCAGGATGGACTATGTTAGTGGATAATTTGCTTGTTTAGCGATCGCCCACACACTATCATAAAATAATACCTTGCAAAGTGCGTAAACGTAGCGATCGCCCACATACTATCATAAAATAATACCTTGGCAATTGCGTAAACGTAGCGATCGCTTTTAGCTGTCGGTTAACATGGCAACAATGTAAATATTAATATCATGGCTGCAAATAGAATCAGGGTTGCTAAAGATAAGGCTGAGTTAGTGAAATCTCTAGTAGCATCAAAAGACACAACTGGGCCTTTTCAGACTTATGTAGAAGTAATGGTGTTTGCAGCAGCTTTAGGCGTTAAATATAAAAAGTGCGTTCCTTTGGGAGAAACCACAAAACGAGAACCATCTCCAATTCCACAAGAAAATTTTGCTTCATTAGGATATGACCTAATCATTAAATTATTAGGAATTACTGAAACTAAAGATATTAACATTCTTTCATCTAGAGAAGAACAAGATGAAGATAAACGTACTCAAATATTTGAAGAATATGCTAATGGAGGATTAGAAATTTTACAAAACGAGTTGCGAGGTTCTGTTGACTACTCAGAGCGACTTTTATTAGTTCTGATTTATGAAAGAGGGACAAAAGAACAGTTAGAAGAAGAATTTGACCTGAGTAAATTTTTAAACTGATTTTTTTACTTGCTTAATTAAGTTATTAAATATGAAAAATATAGCTTATTACTGTCAACGCTTTGCTGAATTAAATGTGAGCATTAGCCGAAAGCGTGGTAATGCTCAATATAAACCAATCCTACTTTTATCTGTAATTGATTTGATTGCGCGAGGTATTATTACTACGAATGAAATTCCCGTTTCCGACGAACTAATTCAAACATTTGAGAGGTATTGGAATGTAATTGGTTCTCCGTCTTACAAAGGTGGTTTACACTATCCTTTTTTACATCTCCAAAATGAGTGCTTTTGGTATTTAAAATTTAAGCCTGAATTTAATGGGTTACAGCCAAAAACGATTAACAAACTAAAAGAGGCTGTTGAATACGCATATCTCGACAATGAACTATTTCAATTTTTAGAAGATGAATTTTCTAGAAAAGAACTAATTGACGCGCTTGTTGCAGCTTTCTTTTCTGATAATGAAAATGATATAGAAGCGATTTTACAAATAAATCAAGCTTTTCAAGATGACCCCATAGAGATAGAAAAATTAGTTGAAACAGAAAATTTAGATGCTAATCCCAGATGGAGGTGGAAACGAGCAGTTATTAGGAATGCTTTTTTTAGGACAGCAATTATACATATTTATGATTACAGGTGTGCCTTTTGCGGACTCAAAGTAACTAAAAAAGCAAATCAAAATATTGTGGATGGCGCACACATTAAGCCATTTTCACAGTTTTATGATAGCAAAATTAATAATGGAATTGCTCTTTGCAAAAATCATCATTGGGCATTTGATAGGGGTTGGTTTGCTGTAGATGAGCAATACAAAATCATAATTAGTGATGATTTGGAAGAAGTATCTCTCCATGCTAAACCTATGAAAGATTTTCATGGTGAAACAATACTTCTACCAAATACAGAGCAACACTTTCCAGAACTGGAAGCACTACAATGGCATCGCCAAAATATATTTCAAGCATAATTACAGGAGAGGTGGAAGTCCTACCGCTTTCGGTTCAACAAGCTTGCCATCAAAACTTATAGTTTTATCTTCCACAGTCCTAGCATCAGCTAAAGCCTTACGAAGTTCAGCACGTTCCATCTGTTCTTGAATTCCACCCAAAATATAAACCAATAACTTCGCCGCTAAATCTCGTCCAGCAACCTGTACTCGCTTTTTATTTGGGTCATACAAAACCCCATACCAGAGAGATTGGGGATATTCCATACCACTAAAGCCGCCTTGCTGGTCAAACTTCCGCAACTTCTTAAAAATATCTGCTAAGGTAAAACCTTTTTTAAATACTAAAATTCCCAAAGCTTGCGCCAATGCAACTTGAGCAACCGGACGGAAAAGCATATTTCCTTCACCTCCATCCTTCTCAAAGCTGAACCGCCGTAAACTTAGTGTATTTTCGTGTTCTAAAATCTTATAACTGGGAAGACTGGCCAAATTATCAAATAGCTTGCTAAATTCCTGAATCCCCTGCTCAAGTTCTTCATCCTCTGGACGCATGGGAATTAGACCTTTCTCCAAGGGTTTCCAGTGGGGGAACTTTTGACCCAAATATCGCTCAGACATATCTTGCAGAGCTTGTAAAGTGGTTAAAACTGTAGAATTGGAAGCCACCGTTGCACTATTCCAATTGACGCGGGGATTGCGTTCTTGTTGTTGTTCTAATAGTGGATGTGTAACTGCAATTTTTCTAGCAACGATCGCAAAACCATCATCTTCATTCAACTGTGTTAGTTGCCCTTTAGTCAATGGTGCGGCCATCAGGTTGACATGAACAAAAATCGACCTTACCCTCCGCCTCGCCTGGGTGCGAGTTTCCCCAGCCGCTACCGCACAGATAAACTCAATACCAATTTTTTCCTTGGGTAAATTTTGCAAGTAAGCAAGGTCTACTTGGTACTTTTCTATCAAATCATTGACTGTAATAAAACTGTCATCAGCACCTTTATCTTTTTTATAGCGCTGGAGTTTACGAGTTTTGATTAACTCCATCAATCCTTGAACCCCCATCAGTCGATGTTGTCCATCTAGCGCATAAATAGTTACATCATCCTCAGAAATATTTAGCAGACCTACCTTACTGTCTTTATCTAGAGGTATAAAATCAGTCGTAGACTTTGTAGCGCGTCCATCGCTATCCCACTCAGCAGCTTTGGGATTATCCACCCACGGTTGATTAATCACCACCAGCACCGGCGGAAACTTATGATTGTCTCTAGCCGCTAAATACTGAACTAGCGGTGCTTGACGTGACCAATCAAGGGGACGTTGCTGAATTTCATCAATACTATCTGCGTCAATCTCGACATTATCAGTTTCAGGATTGTACTTTTTCTGAAACAGAGGTAAGCCAGAGGCGAAGTGAACCCGACCTGCGAACCATTCCAAGGTAACAGAGCTAACATAAGCCTCAGTACCACCCATCTCGGTTTTTTGAACGAGAATCTGATCTTTTCTTCCTAAAAACTTCTCTAGAAGTAAAGCTAGTACCTGTTTTTCCTTGTTTTCCCGTTCCAGGTATTCTCTAGCGATGTCAGCAGTTGGGTCAGATGCACTATCTTTCATGTTAAATTTTAAAAACAGAATAGGATTATGTCGTTTAATTATCTAAAAAATTAGATATTAGTAGTAAAGTTTTTAAAAACTTTTCTTCAACCCACAGAAGTGGGCTTTGTATATGTAGACGCGAATTCTATTCGCCCTATTTACCCCGATATTACGCCAGGTTTCCAGAGAGAAGGAGAAATGACTACAGCACAACAAGCAGAAAATAAAGGTCAGCAAACACGTACTGTAGCAGAGTTAGTGGACTACATCCAAGCTCTCACCACTGAAATTCAAGAATTGTATTGTTTAGACCAGATACCTTGGGTAGTAGGCTATTCCGGTGGTAAAGATAGTACTGCCACTTTACAGCTTATCTGGAATGCGATCGCAGCACTACCAGTTGAAAAGCGAAAAAAGATTATTCATGTTATTACAACTGACACACTAGTAGAAAACCCTGTAGTCTCTGTTTGGGTACGCAAATCCTTAGAAAGGATGAAGGTTGCTGCTCAAGAACAGAAAATGCCCATTGAACCCCATTTATTACACCCAGAAATCAAAGAGACATTCTGGGTAAGCTTGATTGGTAAAGGTTATCCAACGCCACGAGGAAAATTCCGTTGGTGTACAGACCGTTTGAAAATTCATCCTTCTAACCACTTTATTCGTGATGTAGTTAGAGTAAATGGGGAAGTTATTCTTGTTTTAGGTACGCGCAAGGCTGAAAGTATCAAGCGTGCTATCTCAATGGAGAAACATCAAGCAGGTAGCCTAAAAGACCGCCTCGTTTCTGATACAAGTTCACCGACATCTCTGCTTTATCATAGTGCAAGCTTGCCTAATTCTTTAATTTATAGCCCTATCGAAGATTGGCGTACTGATGAAGTTTGGATTTACCTAAATCAGTGGCAAAATCCTTGGGAATATAGCAATAAAGACTTGTTCACCATGTATCGAGGTGCTACAGCAGATAATGAATGTCCTTTAGTTGTTGATACTTCTACTGCTAGCTGTGGTGATTCTCGATTTGGCTGTTGGGTTTGCACAATTGTTAGTAAGGATAAATCGATGGAGGCAATGATTCAAAATGATGAAGAGAAAGAATGGATGCAGCCTCTATTAGATATTCGCAATGAATTAGATAATAGAGATGACCGCGATAAAAGAGATTTCCGTCGCATCTGGGGAGAAGTCCAACTTTTTGAACGTCATGTCGATGGTGAAGTCTCTATTGAACCAATTCATGGCCCTTATACTAAATATTGGCGAGAACATTGGCTTAGACGATTATTAGAAGCGCAAACAAAAACCCGTCGAACAGCGCCAGAAAATATGCGCGACATCACCCTCATTACTCTAGAAGAAATGAGCGAAATCCGCCGCATTTGGCTAGAAGAAAAACACGAATTTGATGATAGCTTACCCCGGATTTATCAAGAAGTGACTGGCGAAGAATTTCAAGACCCCCGTCCTGGTGCTGACTATAGCCTACTAGGCCGTGATGAATGGATAGTATTAGAAGAAATCTGTGAAGGTGACGCGATGCACTTGGAACTCATGGCGAAATTGTTAGACACAGAACGCCAGTATCGCAAAAAGACTCGTCGCGTGGGAATATACGATACTTTAGAAAAATGCTTTAATACGAGTTCCCGTTCTCCAGAAGATGCGATTAAAAATGCTCGTTTGAAACGCGAATTAAGCGAAGCAGTTAGTCAAGGTGATGTTGCAAAAGTTAAGCAGATGACTTTGGGCGATGTTGCAGCAATCAATGAAATAGATGAAGGTGAAAGCAATGAAGAAGTAACTTGGGCAAGTATGAAATTTAAAAAGGAAAACTCAGAATAATAGAAGACGGGAGTCAACCAAACTACTTAAAGAACGCTTGACAAAGTTGGGTTATCTTAAAACAAGCGAGGTTATATGATTCAAGCCATACACAAATTAGTAACTTTTGAAGATTTTGCAGCTTGGCGGCCTGAAGGTGGGAGATACGAATTACATGATGGCGTGATTGTTGAAATGGCACAACCAGTGGGAGATTATGAGGATGTTGTTGGTTTTTTGGCGCTAAATATATCTATCGAAATTGGGCGACAAAAACTTCCTTACTTCATTCCAAAAACTGTATTAGTCAAGCCATCTGAAAGTGAATCAGCCTATTCACCAGACATCTTAATAATCAATCGACCAAATTTAGTGAATGAGCCTTTATGGAAAAAAGAATCAACTGTATCTCAAGCTATATCTATTCCCTTAGTTATTGAAGTTGTTAGTACTAATTGGCGAGATGATTACTACAAAAAATTAGCTGATTATGAAGGTATAGGTATTCCCGAATATTGGATTATAGATTACGCGGCTATAGGTGCTAGGAAGTTTATTGGCAATCCTAAGCTGCCTACTATATCCATTTATCAATTAATTGATGGTGAGTACCAAGTTACTCAATTTAAAGGCGATACCCATATTGTCTCGCCTACTTTCCCAGAATTGAATTTAACCGCCGAACAGGTTTTTCAAGCTGGAGGTGTGCAAATCTAGCCACACTTACCAACACCGAGACAGATACAATCGCATTTCTTAACAGTTAGTGATGGTATTATCTATATTTCATAGACAATATTTTTATCAATGCGTCAGACAAAACCATCTAATTAATTTTATCTGATTCCTTTCATCACAAGCTTTCTGCTTCTGCGATCGCGGTCGAACTCATGTTAATCTTAAAAATCAATGATATTTCTTGAACTCGTTCTACAAAACTTTGGCCCCTACAGTGGAAAACAGGTAATCAACCTTAACCCAAAAATTGATGAGGAAAACTCACACCCAATTATCCTCTTAGGTGGGATGAATGGCGGCGGAAAAACTACCCTTATGGATGCCATTCGTCTCGCCCTTTATGGCGCTCGTGCCCAATGTTCTACCCGTGGTAATTTAAGTTATAGCGATTTTCTCAATCAATGTGTTAACAACAAAATAGATCCAGTTGCAGACACGCGGATTGAATTACTTTTTGAACATATTGAAAACGATAAGCCAATAAAATACCGTGTTGTGCGTAGCTGGACAAAAAATCCTAAAGATGGCAAAGATACATTAGGTATTTTAGGTGACAGTGATACCTGGCCTGATGCTTTAGTTAATATATGGGATGAATATATTGAAAATCTCCTACCATTAGGGATTTCTAACTTATTTCTTTTTGATGGTGAACAAGTTAAAGAACTCGCAGAACAAGAAACACCACCACCAGTTGTAGTAGACGCAATACGCGGACTTTTAGGGCTAGAGTTAGCAGATCGTTTAGCAGTTGATTTAGATATCTTAGTTAACCGTAAACTTAAAGAAGTTGGTAATAGTAAGGATTTAGCAAACCTAGAGGAAATTGAAACTAGGTTAACCCAACAGCAAGAAGATTATCAAACCACAGAAGAGAAAGTAGAAATTCTCAAAAATCAGGTAGAAGAATTAGAACAAAAGCAGCAAGAAGCCTTTGATAAATTCATTTCTGAAGGTGGGAAGATTGCAGCAGAACGCAATCAACTAGAACTACAACAGAATACAAAAACTGCGGAAATCGAACAAGTACGTCAGTCGATGTGTGAATTAGCAGCTGATGTTTTACCTCTGGCATTAATTCCCAATTTGCTTAATCAGGCGCAAGCACAGGGCGAAAAAGAATTTCGCCATCAACAGATACAAATTTCTAAAGATTTGTTAATTGAGCGAGATCAGCGTTTACTCACTTGGCTAAATCAAGTCGAAATTTCCCCGATAGAAGTTGAAAAAATCCAATCATTTTTAATCCAAGATGTGGATAGTCTATACGCAAAAACTATCCAGACAGAAGCACCTTGGCTATTAGCCGATGATGAAACTTTAAGTCAGCTAGATAATCTCATATATCACTTGCAAAATTCTAAACTTTCTGCAAAAGAGAAATTAGCTATTCTCAAAAATAAAGAAGAAGAAATTCATACTCTAGAAAGGCAGGTGCAAACAGCAGCAGCACCAGAAGATTATACAAAGCTGCGTCAAGCACTAGAAGCTGCACAAAATCAAGTTGTTGAAGCTAAGGCAAATTACGAAACAATCCGCCGCCGTTTAGCTGAATTAGAAACTATTATTGCCAAGTCCAAGAGAGAATTAAGTGATTATACTGTAGAAAATATTAAGCATAAAAATAGCGAACATATCATTACCTCTGCGGCTAAAGTTCAAAATACACTCAAGATTTTTCGTGAAAAATTAACTCTGCGAAAACTCAATAAACTAGAAGAGGAAGTTAAAAACTGCTTCCTTTATCTCCTCCATAAATCAGATTTAGTGCATCGCATCACCATTGATACTAAGACTTTCAGCCTTTTGCTTTATGATTTAAGTGGTAAACCTGTGCCTAAACATCGTTTATCAGCAGGTGAAAAACAACTACTGGCGATCGCATTTCTCTGGGGTTTAGCCAAAGTCTCTGGACACCGCCTACCTGTAGCAATCGATACGCCACTAGGTAGGCTAGACTCCTCTCACCGCAGTAACTTAGTTGAACGTTACTTCCCATCCGCTAGCCATCAAGTAATTTTGCTATCTACGGATACTGAGATTGGTAAGAAAGAAGTGGAAACACTGCGAGAAAACGAAGCGATCGCCCGCGAATATCTCCTCAAATACGACTCCACCACCCGCCAAACAACTATACAACAAGGCTACTTTTGGTAATTCGTAATTCGTAATTCGTAATTCGTAATTATTTACCTTTGAGTCGTTTGCTGGAAGCAACTAGAATTTTGCCAATTTCATTTGCCTCTTGGAGAAGTAGTTGAAATTTTTGTCTATCCACTAATTCGGATTCGATTAATATTTCTAACCAGTATTGTGTTTCTCTGGCTTCTTTCAAAGCAATTTCTAATTTATTGATAAAATCTCTATTAGATTGGGCAGACTGGGCTTCTCGAACATTTGCACCAATCGAAGTACCAGAACGAAGTAATTGTTTAGAGAGAATTCGATAAACTCCAGGTTTTTCATCTAAAAAGCAACAAGCTTTAACAATTCTTACCGCAAAAATTTTTGTCCAGTCAGTAATGCTACTATTAGTTACCATATTTGTCATTTAAATCATAATATCTATGTTTCCCCATCTAAAAGAAAAACTAGAATCTCAATCTAACTAAATTACGAATTACGAATTACGAATTACGAATTATTATGGAATCCCCAATCGAAAGAATTAAACTTTCCCAAACAGCCAAAGACCAACTTACCAAACTTAAGCGCAGCACCAAAATCGACCAATGGAATATCCTATGCCGTTGGGCGTTTTGTCGTTC
The DNA here is from genome assembly GCF_002245975.1 of Nostoc sp. 'Peltigera membranacea cyanobiont' 213. NCBI lineage: Bacteria > Bacillati > Cyanobacteriota > Cyanophyceae > Nostocales > Nostocaceae > Nostoc > Nostoc sp. 'Peltigera membranacea cyanobiont' 213. The sequence goes on from NZ_NOLI01000095.1 coordinate 13,926, forward strand.
CCTCGCAGAAGCAACCGCACCCTCCCCCGTCCCAATTCCCCAAGATAGCAACGTCGAAATGAGTTGGCGCGTTTTTGGTGGCGAAATGTCCGATATACTCCTCCTCGCCCTCAAGCAACGCTGTCACAATGACGGCTATCCCACCGACAAAGAAACCCTCGCCACCCAATTCCGCTTACATCTACATCGCGGTATTGGCTACTTAGCAGGCGATCCAAATATCAAGAAAATTGAAGATTTAATTGAACTGGCTGTTAAACCTTGAAAGAATATTAGCTGCTAACTGTCTTAATTACGAATTACGAATTACGAATTACGAATTAGTATTATGCCTGAAGCGCTAGAAATTGAGCGTCATCGAGCTGCGATCGCTCGCATTGACATATCTCGCCCTGTACGATTGGCTATAGAAGGGTCAATCCTCAATCAAGACACCACTTTTTTTGACTACGGCTGCGGCTATGGTGGTGATGTCCAGCGAGTAAAAAACTTAGGTTACACCAGCGCGGGCTGGGACCCTTACTACTATCCTGATGTACCACGCATCACTGCCGATGTAGTCAATCTGGGTTACGTCCTCAATGTCATTGAAGACTCAGAGGAACGCCGTCAAAGCCTAATCCAAGCTTGGGAACTCACCGGAAAAGTTTTAATTGTCGCGGCTCAAATCCTGATTAACGCTCCTAGTAAAACCCAACTTGCTTACAATGATGGCATTGTGACGCGCCGCAATACTTTTCAGAAATATTACGAACAACAAGAACTCAAAACTTATATTGATGAAGTCCTAAATGTCGATGCAGTACCGATCGCACTTGGCGTTTACTTTGTTTTTCGAGATGAGGCTGAAAAAGAAAGTTACAAAGCTATCCGCTTCTTTTCTAACACCTCTACACCGCGAGTCCGCATCCCTACCAAGCGGTTTGAAGACTATCAAGAACAGCTGCAACCACTCATGGCTTTCTTTACCAAGCGCGGTAGATTACCTGTAAAAGGTGAATTGGAAAATGAACCGGAATTACTGAGCGAATTTGGTAACTTCCGCCGCGCCTTTGGTGTAGTTTTGCAAGCTACTGATGAGGCTGAATGGGATGCGATCGCATATCATCGTTCTCTCGATATCCAAGTTTATCTCGCTCTGACTCACTTTGATAAACGTCCCGCATGGCAAAAGCTAGCCCCAGAAATGCGCCACGATATTAAAGCTTTTTTCAGCAGCTATGAGGAAGCTTGTCAAGTAGCCGACCAAAAACTTTTCAGCTTAGGTAAATCTGGAGTAATTCAAACTGCTTGCGAAAAAAGCAAAATAGGTAAACATACACGCGGTGCTATTTACGTCCATGTTTCGGCACTAGCAGCACTCGATCCCTTACTGCGAATTTGTGAAGGTTGTGCTAGTCGCACCATTGGGCGTGTAGATGGAGCGACATTGATCAAATATCACACTGATAAGCCGCAAATATCCTATCTGTTTTACCCTGATTTCGACACCGATCCCCATCCGGCCTTGAAAGCCAGCATCGGTATTGATTTAAAAACCCTATTTATAACTCACCGAGACTATGAAAATAGGGCAAATCCGCCGATTTTGCACCGTAAAGAAACATTTGTTACTCGCAACTACCCTGGTTACGAAGAATTTGCTAAACTCACCCAACAAGAACAGGAATTAGGATTGCTCAACGACAAAAGCGCTATCGGCACTCGTGAAGGTTGGGAAAAATGCCTCGCTGCACACGGGGTAGAAATCAGGGGGCATCAGATTTATTCAACGAAGGAAAATTAAGGAATAATCGCACTGTTAGAGCAGTGTTGATATGTATCTTAAATAAAGAAAATCTTAGCAGATTTGTGTGCTTATACGAAATTAGACAGCAGGTATGGCAAGATAACTGCAATTCAACTTAGATAACAAGGAATCTTCAATATTGTGCAAGTAAAAAAATCGCTGCTACGAATTTTTGGCAGCCAGAAGATGGGAGCTTTGTTATTTCTTGGCTTCTCATCAGGGTTGCCGTTGTATTTAACCAGTCAGACATTACAAGCCTGGTTGACCAAAGAAGGGATTGGCTTGGCAGCGATCGCCGCTTTTAGTTTAGTTAAGCTACCATATTCTTTAAAATTTCTCTGGTCGCCTTTACTAGATAGATTTGTACCGCCTTTTTTGGGGCGACGTAGAGGTTGGTTGGTAATTACACAAGTAGCATTACTGTTAAGTATAGCTGTAATGGCTCTACAACACCCATCCCAAGGGCTACAACCTTTAATTATTGCTGCTGTGGCTGTTGCTTTTTTTAGCGCCAGTCAAGACATTTTAGTTGATGCTTACCGCACCGATGTAGTGGCAGCAGAAGAAAGAGGTGCTGGGGCATCTATTTACTTGTTGGGTTATCGCATTGCCATTCTAGTAACCGGTTACGTCACCCTATTTTTGGCAGACAGAATGCCTTGGCAAGCTGTTTACTTGTTAATGTCGCTGTTGATGCTGGTAGGCGTGGTAAGTTCTATTTTTGCACCAGAACCAGTCCTGCGCGATCGCCCGCCTCAGACTTTATCCGCCGCCGTCAAATTACCCTTCATTGAATTTTTCCAGCGTCATGGCTGGCTACAAGGACTTTTAATTTTGGTATTCATTGTGATCTACAAGCTGGGAGATTCTTTACTAAAGAATGTATCCACCCCATTTTTGTTAGATAAAGGTTTACATTTTACTCAAACCGACATTGCATTTCCTGGCGCATTAGGAATTTTCGCCACTATTGTTGGTACCTTGGCAGCAGGAGCAATAATGACCAAAATTGGTGTTAATCGCTCGCTCTGGATATTTGCTATACTCCAAGCTGTCGGTAACTTGGCTTTTTTTGCGCTAGCAGTAGTCGGTAAAAATTTCTATCTAATGTTAGCTGCCGTTAATATCGAACAATTCTGTGCTGGTCTAGAAACTGCTGCTTTTGTAGCATTTTTGATGAGTCTTTGTAACCAAAGCTTTTCAGCTACACAGTACGCCTTACTTTCCAGTTTACAAGCTTTTAGTAGAGATATTGTCACGGCTCCAGCAGGTACATGGGCACAAGCCACCGGTTGGTCTACATTCTTTCTACTGACAGCAATAGCAGCTTTGCCAGGATTACTATTATTGCCATTTTTTGCCCCTTGGAATCCCAAACCAGTGGTAGTATTATCCAGACCAGGACTTGACGACGAAGAAGAGGATATATGGGGAATCAAGTAGTTATTGCTGTAGGCACATTTATTCTCTTACTGACTGGTTTATTACTTGGGTATGTTCTCTCGCAGTTAGTTCTGGGATATCTAGCATTTAATCTCCTAACTTTTTTCGGAACACTCAGCCTAATTTTAATTTTTGGTACACTTTATTACGTTTTATTTTGGCAGTTACGAAGAGATCAGTCTCGACCATCAACTATAAATCAAGGGATACCAAACCAGGTAGACGATGGTGTATCTGATAGCTATCTCAAAAACAGACTGATTGCTAAATTATCCGGTGACACTGCCGCAGCCGAAAGGTTAATTGAACAGGCAAAGGAAACTTATCCTGGAATGCCGGAAAATTGGTATTGCGAAAGAGTACTTGATGACTTGGAGCGCAGCTAATATTACTGTGGAACGGTAAATCAGGGCGATCGGGGAAATGGGGGAGAGAAAGAATAAGCAATACCCATTCCCCATTCCTTGACACAGAAAATTGCTAAAATAAAGAATACTTCATAAATCTTCAGCTAAGTTCTTACTTATAAGAGTTCCTAGCCCTCTTTGCAATTAAAATATGGCTATTTTTCGTCAATACATCGCCCCACTGCTTGCAGTTTTGGTATTTCTCTTTGCCCTAGTCGCAGTCAGCGCCCGTATCTTTTTACCATCCGATATGGCAGCACCTGCACCAATTGAAGAGGTAGGGATAAGTTCTCAACCCACTCCTGCTAATTTGCCACCCGTAGCACATACTAATTCGTAATTCGTAATTCGTAATTGGTATAACTCACCTAGCTAAGAAACAAACGTCAGAAGTGTCTGAGCAACTACTACCAGGGTATATGATTCGCCGTGGTTCCACATTGGAGCGATCGCTGCTGCTTAAATTCATGCAGCGAACTTACCAGGATCTCTTTCCCAATGAGGATTTTTCTCACCTAGAGCAAACAGTTAAGCAATACTTTTCTAGCGATACGCCCTTGTGGTGGGTAGAAGAAGAGGGGGAGCAGGGGGACAAGGGGACAAGGGGACAAGGGGACAAGGGGAATAACTATACTCAATTCCCAATTCCCAATTCCCAATTCCCCATTGCTTGCCTTTGGGTGGGCAATGCCATAGATCAAGTGCAGGGTAATCGCCATGCTCATATCTTCATCCTCTACGTTGTACCAGAACATCGGCGGCGAGGTATTGGTACAGCCTTGATGCGATATGTGGAGAATTGGGCTATTCAAAGAGGCGATCGCCAGATCGGATTACAAGTGTTTCAATCAAACAAACCCGCATTAAATCTTTACAATCAGTTAGGTTATCAAACCCAATCCCTGTGGATGGTAAAATTCCTGAGTGCAGAAAAATAAACTAGAGAATAGCCGTAACATACTTTAGTGTTTGAGTATATAACGGTTCTCGTTTGGATAAAATTCAACGAGGGGAAAAGAAAGTGTATAATTACGCAACTTATAAAGTTTTAACTTATTGGCACGGGGGATTATGTGTTAATCCCTTTTCGGGATTGAAATGAAATTATGTATGACGAAGACGATCTAAGCCTACTCGATATTGAGGAGGAACTAGAAAGCCCCCTAGATAAAATAGAGCCGCTAACTGCCGAATCAGTTGTGGCGAAGCCCGATCCGGAAGTGATGCTAGCCCTCCTGGAAAATCCCCAGCCCCAGCAAAGAATGTTAGCGGCGCGTGCTTTTTGTGATATAGAAGATGCGCGTGCTACTCCCCATTTGATTCGCCTCTTAACTGATATCTGTCCCTTAGTCAGGGTGAGCGCATCTTATGCCCTCGGACGCAATCCCAGTTCAGAAGCAGTGACTCCATTAATTGCTCAACTAAACAGTGATTGGAATGGCTATGTGCGTAAAGGCGTTGTTTGGGCTTTAGGAAACTGTCGCGATCGCCGTTCTTTACCGCCCCTAGCAGATGCCTTAAGAACAGACATTTCCGCAGTGCGTTTGTGGGCTGCTAGCTCCTTAGCACAGATGGCAGAAGTTGGTTATGAAGCAGTTATCGGGGCAATACCACCATTAATTGAAGCCTTAGTCAAAGATCCCGTGGCAGCAGTGCGAAGTAACAGTGCTTGGGCAATTGGTCAATTGTGCCGCGAACTACCTTCTAATGTAGTTTATGCCACAGCGATCGATGCTCTAATTCAAGCCTTTGCCGAAGACCAAGATTTGGGAGTCCGAGAAGACGCGAAAGCATCACTGTTAGGAGTGGGCGATCCTCGTGGCTTACAGTTAATTGAAACCCTAGAACAAGAAGGTTGGTTTTGATTTGGGTATGGGGCATTAACAACAGACGCGATTAATCGCGTCTCTACTCCTCACTTTTATACAGACGCGATTAATTGCGTCTCTCACTAACCTTCAGCTACAGCTTTGAGCAAATTTAAGTCATAAGGACGCTCAGTATCATCCTCGCCCAAATATTCACCATTTTGAATTTCCAGAATAACTAGCGGGATATGTCCAGGATTTTCTACCTTATGTAGGGTTGCTGCGGGGACATAAGTTGACTCATTTCGATTCAGTAATATTTCTGCATCGCCACAAGTTACCTTAGCTACACCGGAAACTACAACCCAATGCTCATTGCGGTGATAATGAATTTGTGGTTTAATTCCGTGCCTGGGCTTGATTTCAACACGGCTAATTCTATAAGTATCTCCCTCCTCGATCACCTCCACCTCACCCCAGTATCGTGTACCTGAATGGGGAGGCAATTCGTTGATATTTGACTGAGTATTATTTTCATTGGGAGTCATAATCAATTTCTCAACCAGATAATTATTAGTATTTTTCTGTAATTTACCGTAAATGGGATAAACCTGGGTAGGGAGAGGCAGTAATGCTCTAACAGTGAGCAGTTCTTCAGCAGGGGAGGTAAAGAAAATTTTTAGTAAATTTTGATTGAATTTTATTACTATAAAAACCCTGAACACATTTATTTCTTCTCTCCCCCTGCCCCCTGCCTCTTTCAATCATCCCCCCGTATACTGAATCCGATAAATCCGATTATTGGCTTCTTCTGTTAGTAATAAACTACCATCTGGCAACACGAGTAAACCTACAGGTCGTCCCCAAGTGGTTGGTACAGAAGGATTTAGTAAAAAGCCTGTGAGAAAATCTTCGTAATAGCCAAGCGATCGCCCTTTAGCATCGAAGGGAACAAATACAATTTTATAACCAGTGCCGCGATCGCGATTCCAAGAACCACGAAAAGCAGCAAAAGCACCGTTGCGGTATTTTTCTGGAAACTTCTTACCATCATAAAACTGTAAACCCAATGCTGCTGAATGCGCTTGGAATAGCACATCTGGCGTTTGGGTACGGGCTGCTAATTCGGGGCGTTTACTTTTTCCATCCGTTTTTTGACGCGGATCGAGGTTGTTTGGTGTTAGATAAGCATAAGGCCAGCCGTAAAATCCCCCCTGTTTAACCCGTGTCAGATAGTCTGGAACCAAGTCATCACCGATTCCATCGCGTTCGTTAATAGTGGCGTAAAGTTCTTTAGTTACAGGATGAAAGTCCAAACCAACCGGGTTACGCAAGCCGGAAGCGAAAGTTTGCTGTTGAGAACCATCTAAATTCATCACCTGTATAGAAGCGCGTGGTAGGGGTTCTTCATCCACATTGGTTCCCGATCCAACTGAGACATATAATTTATTGCGATCGGGTGAGACAACAACATTGCGCGTCCAATGGTTGTTATAACCTTGAGAAGGCAAGTCTGCGATTTTTTCCCCTTTACCTGTAATCTTGTTTTGACCTTGAGTATATGGAAAACGCACCACAGTATCTGTATTTCCTAGAAAAAAGGAATTATCTGCAAAAGCCATCCCAAAGGGTCTATTGAGTCCGTTGTCCCCACTAGCAAAGGTTTCTCGAATGTCGGCTACGCCGTCCCGGTTGCTGTCACGTAATAGACGAATACGATTTTGCCCGGTTTCAGTAACCAGAACATCGCCACTGGGGGTTAAAGCTAGCCAGCGTGGGGCATCTAAACCTTCGGCGAAAACATTAACTGTAAAACCTCGTGGTACGCGTAGCACCGGATCTTGCGGAATAGGCACAACTTCAGGCCGCTTGGAAGCACTTTCTGTTGCGAAGGGTGCTGGTAAATTCTTCAGGTTTATTCGAATCGGCGTAGGTGAGAGTGCTTCAGTTCGGACAATATTTTTTGGCTGTGTAGGATTCTGTGTCAGTTGGGCAGAAGGTACAGATTTTTGTGGTGTGGGATTATCTGACGAAGCGCGAGTTTGATTGCAGGCTGCGGCCAAAGTCAGTAAAAAAACTGGTAGCAAGAAACGCGCAAAGGCTTTCATGACGGTAAACACCATGAGACAATTTTTCTACTTTAGACTTAAGACTTAATCATTGTCGCCAGTCTAAAGTCCAATTTTTCTTGCTTAGTCAACCTATTAGAGGATTAGGAATTGAAAAGTAAATTATTTCCCAATTCCCAATCTTCACACATATAAGCATTTGTTAGTCAATAAAAAATTTTCAAATTCTGCTGCTGGTAATGGACAACTAAATAGAAAACCTTGCATAGAATTACAGTTGTGTTGGCGCAAAAAAGCTAGTTCTGCTTCCGTCTCTACACCTTCAGCAATTACATTTAAATTGAGATTATGAGCCATCTGAATTAATGCTTTAGTAATGGCTGATTTTTGTGGATCTTTTGCAACATTATGAATAAAATAACGGTCGATTTTTAATGTATTGATTGGTAAGTTTTTCAGATATATCAAAGAAGAGTAGCCTGTCCCAAAATCATCAATGGCAATTTTTATACCCAAAGATTGCAGTTTGCTCATAGTAGCGATCGCACTATTTACATCTTGCATAATCATGCTTTCAGTTAGTTCTAGCTCTAAGTCATCTGGTTCTAAATTATTGATCCCTATAAAGTTGACTATTTTATGAATAAAATCTGGTTGATTAAATTCGATAGCTGATAGATTTACAGCAACAATCAAGGAATTAATTCCGATATCGCGCCAGCTTTTTAATTGTTTACATACACTTTTTAATACCCATTTACCAATTGGAACAATTAAACCCGTAGACTCTGCTAACGGAATAAATTCTGTTGGGTAAATCATCCCCAATTCTGGACTTTGCCAGCGCAATAAACTTTCAGCAGCTACTATTTTCCCAGAATTAATATCAACTATTGGTTGATAATAGATTTCAAACTCTTGAAAATTATGTTGTTTGATAGCCCGATGTAAGCTAATTTCTAACAACTGCATTTTGGGAGACAAATTGTTAATTACAGTCTGAGGAGATAAATACCTTTTTAAAGTAGCGTGCTTTTCTAACCTGTTCATGATGGCACTTAATAACTCAGCCCGAGTGAATGGCTTAGTTATATAGTCATCAGCACCCATATCCATACCTAGACGGAAGTCAGATTTGGCAGATTTGGCAGTGAGAAAAATGAAGGGAATTGTTGCCGTTGAAGGATCTTGACGTAACGCTGTTAACACGCCATAACCGTCAACTTCTGGCATCATCAGATCGCAGAGAATTAAATCAGGAACTTCGCAGATAGCTAAATGTACACCGATTCTGCCATTTGCCGCAGCAATAGTTTCAAAGTCCTCAGCTTCTAGCAAATCTAAAAGATTTTCACGGACTGCTTCCTCATCTTCTATTATTAAAATTTTGGGCATATTTTACCTCAATTTATATTTGATTATTTGATAATATAATGACAATAAAATTTATACCAAATCCCGGTATAATTGTGAAAAATATTTTACCTTAGTACATATCCAAACATTTTTTGATAATTGCCATTCTTAATCCAGTGCCTAGTATACGCTTGACATTACTGCTGCGCTCAAAAGATTGCAATACCGAATGGAGATGGCTAGACCAAAAGCCAGGATGTTCAAGTGCTTCCCGCGCTTTATAAGCCGTAAAAGTGACAATATTTTCGCTTATAAATCTACTACGAAAATTTCCTGAACTCTTACAGGTGTAAATTACTGTAGGGCCGGAAGAGAGTAAATATTGCAGAGATTGAAGGCTTTCAAGTCGCGTCCACCATATTTCCCAATCTGAAAGCTCAACTACATGTTGTGGTTGTAGTCCGCTAAAGTTGAGTGCTGTTTGGTTTACTTCTAGCACAATGCCTTCTTTTATAAGCAATTGGATAAACTGGAAAGTGCCGTTGAAGATGCTGTGAAATCGTATTTCACTCTCACGCAATCCTACTTTTGCTACACGGAAGGTACTATCCACACAAACTCCAATGAGGCGAGCCAATTTGTCGTGTCTGTCAGTACTATAGCGCGTGGTAGTAAGCATTTGTACTTGAGTAACTGGATCTCAACGAGAATTTGATATGCTGTAGGACTCATATTTGATTTTTGAAATACATCTAGGGGGTGTTAGGCGTAAGCCGTAACGCACCTGACTCCAAAGCTTTTGGTGTGTTACGCTGACCCTAACACACCCTACATATACTTAGAGGTTGTTTGAAAAGTATTTGGCTGTGATTTTAGGCACTTAGAGATCCCCCTAGCCTCCCTTAAAAAGGGGGGAGCCGGAATCAAAGTCCCCCAATTTATCGGGGGATTTAGGGGGATCTGAAATGTCTTGCTACCAACGAGAGGACTTTTCAAACATCCTCTTAGATTTTTTCATAAATCAAATCGGATTCCTATAGAAGGAAGAAACTTGTTTAATAATTCTCCCTTGTCCGCCTGCTCCTTCTGCTGCCTTACATCTTCATTAGGGATGCAACTGCACCCGGCGTTCGCCGTAACGCAATAGCCTTTCTATAGTTACAAGGCGATTTTCCCAAACTTTGACTTGATAAGAATTCGACTTAATTTCTTGACTCATCAATACCCGAAATTGAGACTGGAAACGAGTTAGAGAGGCTTTCGCCACTAGCAACTTACTAGCAGAAGGGGAAGCAGCAAGCTGATTTAAAGCACTGCGTAAAACTTCTGCCTGGTTGTTAAAATCTGATATTGTCTGGGCGGGTCTTTCTAGTGGGTCATTTTGGAAAACAAATTTCCATTCCCGTTGCAGTGCGGTGTAACGGATGGCAGCAGTTTGAAAAGGTTGGCGGTGAGGAATCGGTTCGCTTGTTTTGGATTGAACTCTACCTTGGGTGCTAATAAAAAGCTTTTGTAGATCGTTATTAAAATTCTCTGCGGCAAACAGTGCATAACCACTCACTGGCAAGTCCCTTACCAACTGGAGTTGATCGAATGCCCCGATTGTTGGTAAAGAAAGTAAGCGAATTCCCGGCACTAACAATGTAGCTCCCAATTGTTTCGAGGCGATCCAGGGTTGGGCTAGTCGCTGAAAGCGCGAAGTATCCAGAGCATAAGTCATAGGAACAATTAAATCTACATCTCCCCGCCTTGCCCAAGTTTCCCAGTTTTGTTGAATTTTCTGAATCCGCTCTTGTTGTGGCAGCGGAAATACTGCAACCGACAAAATTAAATTCGGTCGTTTTTGTCGCAACTGCTCTGAAACTTTGGCAACAAAGCTATCAACTTGCTCGGTGCGAAATGTTGTCCACTTTTGCCACAAGTCTGGTTGACTGGGGGAAATATCGATCGGATCTATGCCAGTAAGTTGCTGAAACTGCGCTCTTGCAGCTTTGCCATAGCCGTAGGTTCGACCTGCTGATGGGTCTTGAAAAGGGTAGCGAATGTAGTCTAACTGTAGACCATCCACATCATAGCGAGTAACGATTTCCTCATACAGCTTGAGTAAGTATTGCCGCACTTCGGGGTTGGCTGGATCAAAGAATGGCTTAGTCTGACCAACGGGAATCATGTTGCCAAGATTATCATAGTTTGCCCAATCGGGATGAGCCGCTAGTACTGGCCCTGGATAATTTGGACTAGCGTTGATAATCTCATTGTGCCGTTGATTGCCAGCAGCAAAAGTCCAAACCCACGCGTGTAATTCCATGTCGCGCTCATGGGCTAATTTCACCGCATCTTCTAGTGGGTTCCATCCATGAATTAATGGGTTTTGCTCTTTTGCAACTTGGCTAGGATAAATAGTATAGCCAGCATTAACAGTTTCAAAGAAGACAGTATTAATCCCAGTTTGAGCTAGGCGATCGAAAATCTGGGCTAGTCCCGCCTTACTACCAGCACGAACAATCGTCCCCCGGTCTAACCAAACTGCCCGAATTTCTGGTTGAGCCAACCTGCGATCGACAGGAAACTGCTGCCACAAAATCGTCTTTGCTACCAGCCATTGCTGACGAGCCAGAGCGTAGTTTTTTTGGGCAATCAATTGGGGTAAGTTGTTGGCAATTATTCTTACCTGTGCCAGGGCTTGGTCTTTACTTCTGACTAGCCCACCTAATTTAGTTGAGGCCAATTGCGTTGGCTGCACATTAACAGGTTGGGGAGTGTAGGTATGTAGATGCCTAGCAGACTGCTTTTTCTCAGATATCCCAACGCTTTCATTTGCCACATCGGCTGACACCGCTAAATTAGCGCTTTCTACCCGACCAATGAGATTTTCTAGCTCTTGCTGGAGGGCGATCGCTTCATTGTTATCAATCGGCTGATTGGAGTTCGGCGTAACATCCAGACGTACTGCTTGTTCTAACTGATCGATAGCCTCGGAATTGGGGGGTTTGACTATAGTCAGCGCTCTCGGTATGGGAGCAGTGGCAGTTTTAGGAGGAGGGGATGGTGGAGATGAGGGAGGAGATGAACTGCCCCTCTGCATCTCTACCCCTCTGCCCCCTTGCTCCCTTGGCGCAACTGCTACCGTTGTAGAGCAGTTTGAGGAACCTCCTGTTACTTTTTTCATCCGACTGGATGGTGGTGGTGCTGTCAAATAATGATTGAGAGCAGCTTTTAACCAGGCATTATCTAATGCTGCTGCTGAGGCTGTATCTGTTCCCCAGCGCCAGCCAAAAAAGGTGGAACGCTCAGTTGTTACTACTGCGGCTGGATTATCTTTGGAATTCCAAACAGCAGCAGATTCAGCCCCCATATCATTCGGAATCACAACGCCGCCGCGTATTTTGCCAAAGAGTTCAGTTTGATTTGCCCATTCTGGGGTATTAGTTTTTATGGGTTTGATCTGTTCTGTATCACTAAGGCTGAATCCCCAATAACCTCCCAAGAGCGATCGCAATAACTGCCGCACTCCTGCCGATGACAAACTACCCAAGGGGCCACTAGCAATCAAGCGCCCTCCCTTACTCATCCATTCTTCGAGAGCGATCGCTTGGGTTGGCGTTAATGTCTCGACATTTGGCAAAAATAATACCCGGCGATCGCCCCAATCTGCCCCACTCTTGACATCATTTAGGGGGATTACACAATATTTCACCCCTATTGTCTGCAAGCGGTCAGTTATCCCTGTCCATTGATTCGCATTTTCTGGGCTATGCACTACGCTCAATACAGGTTCTTCAGTCGCCGCCGTCACTGGCAAAATACTAAAACTATTTAAAATTAAAAAGTTAAAACTTAAAATGAAGAATCCGGCTTTTTTTATTTGTGAATTTGCCTTTTTTTGATACTCTTTCCGATTCTTCACTACTGACTCCTCAGTGGATTAATTATTAGGCATTACTTCTTATTTATCATCCAGCATAACAATAAATTACCTCCGAAAAACAACTGATCTTTTATAACTAAACCTGAGCATAATTAAAAATACAGTTTTTGATTAAATCTTCCACTCCTGCTACTGGGAAAATTTTTGTATTTAGTCTACTAGCTAATTCTTCAATCCTCATATCATCTAAAAACACTAATTCACCATTTTTTAACATGACATTGGGTAGCAAAATCCCATCACCTAAATCTTCACCTTCCAAATTTAAAAGCAAATCATGACCAGTTAGCAATCCGGTTACACTGATAGTTTGTCCCCAATAATCACTACATAAAGCACGCATATTTACTTCTAAACCTTCAACAGAATTTAAGCGTTTCAAAATAGGTTGAAATGCTTTTTCTACGGCGTTGCCCACGACCCAAGTTAATTTTCTTTGAGGATATACTTTTGGCGGAAGTAATTCTGCTGCAACGGTGGCAAATTGCTTGATAAATAATTGAATCGAACCAACTCCGTTATCAATTTGGGGGTATTCTTCATATTCTGATTCGCTGGGTAATTCCTTACCTGCAATCAAAAACCACTCATCAGCTAACCAAACAACGCTAGAACCGAATTGTTGGCAAAATTGCCGTGAGAGGATTTGCACCTGGGAAATGACTTCTTGAGCTTTTTCCCTAGTTACGGGTATGAGTTCGTCTTCTGGAGGTCGAAACCTTGTCAACCCAACTGGTACAACTGCCACTGATGCCACCGCAGGCACTTCACCCGTATGAAAAGACGCTAAATCTTTGAGAGTTTGTTCCAGGTATTTGCCATCATTTATACCAGGACAAACAACAACTTGAGCATGAATTTGTAGTCGCCTTTTTTGAAACCACTTCAATTGTTGTAAAATTTGCCCCGCACGCGGATTTTTTAGCAGTCTAATTCTCACATCTGCTTCTGTAGCATGAACAGAAACATACAACGGAGACAAGCGCATTTGCTCAATTCGCTGCCATTCTTTTTCTGGCAAATTAGTCAGGGTAAGATAAGAACCGTACAAAAAGCTCAGACGATAATCGTCGTCTTTCAAGTACAAGCTGGTGCGCTTACCTGGTGGCTGTTGGTCAATAAAGCAAAATGGACAGCGATTATTACACTGAATTAAGCCGTCAAATAGGGCAGTTTCAAATTCTAGTCCCAAGTCTTGGTCGTAATCTTTTTCGATTTCCAGGCTATGAGTTTTACCAGCAGCATCTAAAACTTCTAGTTCCAAAACTTCATCAGCACACAGAAACTGATAATCAATTAAATCGCGGGGATGTGTACCATTGATTGCAACGATCGCATCCCCAGCCTCAAAGCCAATTTCTGCGGCTATTGAGTCGGGAAGAACCTTGGTAATTCGGGCAGGATTAATGGTATTCATGGGAATTGGGCATTGGGAATTGGGAATTAGTCATTAGCTTTAAACAAATGACTAATGACTATTATGAAATTATCCTTTCCAACCTGCTGCGATCGCAGCTAAGATAGTGATGCCAAATGCTAATCTATACCATACAAAAATCAAAGTGTTTTTGGTTTTTAAGTACTCGATCAAAAATGCAATTGATAGGTAGGAAAAAATAAAGGTTGAAATAATCCCTACAATTAATAGTCCAACAATATTATCGGGTAGTTGGTGAGCTTGAAATAATTTGAAGATTTTCAAACTTTTATAGAGCGTAGCAATGGTAAGAGTTGGAAACCCTAACAAGAATGAGAATTTCGCTGCTGTATCGCGTTCTAATCCTAAAAATAAGGCAGTTGTCAACGTCGAGCCAGAACGGGAAACTCCCGGAATTAAGGCAAGTGTTTGTCCCAATCCAACTAAAATACCATCCCGAATCTGCAATGAATCAAAACCTCGCTTGCGAGTCCCAATTCTTTCTGCCAAAGCTAATACAAGCGCCATGATGATTGACATGATGGCAATAATTAATGCACTCTCTGGTAGAACGTCTTTTAAAAGAAAGCCGAAAATTAAGGCAGGCAAGGTTCCTACTACAATCCCGACGAGAATTTTCCATTCTTCACGTTGCCAATCTTTCTGTTTTAGTGCTTCGATTCCACCTTTGACAATACTATAAATCAGCGACCAGAAATACCCTACAATTGCGATCACACTGCCAAATTGAATGGCATCGACAAAATCTTTAGAACCTAGTTCTTTCCAACCAAATACCTTTGTAAAAATCAGAAGATGTGCAGTGCTACTGATTGGCAAAAACTCTGTAATCCCTTGAACGATACCCAAAATAAAAGCTTGGATAAACTCCATTGCAATTAATACCTTTTTCCTGTTCTAGACATCATTATGAACATTGTCTAGATGATGATGTTGCTTTATATACTTTCTACTGCACCTAATCTTATCGAAAATCCGATTTTACCGATCAATAACATCATCTAAGACGCTGACCATGTTCTTACACCCACTTCGATAAGTCAACGAAATTTTAGCAGTTCATCAAACTTTAATATTTAACGGACTAATATCGTTCGCTTTTTAACTGTTAAATTTTACCCTTCATCTCTCTGTAGTCCCCTCTCTACAAGAAACTACAGAGCGGTTTTGTCTGGTTTGCACCAGCGCTCCGGGAAATTTCAGTATAATTACAATGCCCCTGGGGTGGATTTTAAAGTGTGATATCTTAAATAAGATAAAGTTTAGTAACAAATATTAAAAACTTTGATTAATAATACACTGTCCTCCTACACTGCTTCTACCCCTTCTATTGATACTGAGTTCAATTTGGCTGATACTGGGCAGCAAGGGATCGGGCAATTGGAATCTACACTTTCCTTTTCTGCCTCTCTCCCTTTATCTATTTCTGCTAGACAAAGTTGGTTAGTGTTTGCGGCGGCGGTGTTTTTGGTATCAGTGCCAGTATTTGTAGAAGCGCCAATAGTGCGATCGCTACCA
The DNA here is from genome assembly GCF_002245975.1 of Nostoc sp. 'Peltigera membranacea cyanobiont' 213. Classification (NCBI taxonomy): domain Bacteria; kingdom Bacillati; phylum Cyanobacteriota; class Cyanophyceae; order Nostocales; family Nostocaceae; genus Nostoc; species Nostoc sp. 'Peltigera membranacea cyanobiont' 213. The sequence goes on from NZ_NOLI01000095.1 coordinate 29,682, forward strand.
ACTCTGAGTTTAGCGTTGACAGCATTTTGGCTGTGGCTAAGTTTTTCCTTAATGTCGCGTTCTGCAACTTATGTCTGGGGGGATTTGCTCTTAGGATTTAGCTGGAGTTGGTTAGCAGGGGCGATTTACTGGGGCTGGTTACGTTGGGAACCTTTATGGCATCTACCAGTAGAATCTATAGGTTTACCCTTTGCTTGCTGGTGTCTGGCGAAGAATTGGGGCAAGGTGGGTAGCTGGTTTTATTTAGGTTCTTTACTCGGTACAGTTTTAACAGATGTATATTTTTATCTAGCAGACTTGATGCCCTATTGGCGGCAAATTATGAGAGTAGATGCAGATGGCGCACCACAAATATTACAAAATGCCCTGATGCAAGTACAAACCCCTTGGGGACAAAGTTGGGCAATAATTCTCGCCTTAGTGCTTTCAACAGTCGGGATTTTAGCTTTAGGTCGAAATCAAAGACACTGGTATGCCTTTGGTGGAGCAGTTTTAAGCACAATTTTGGTAGACAGCCTATTTTTGTTAGCTGCGATCGCAGCGTGAACCAGGCAGAAGGCACAAAGTTACAACGATGGTCTTCTCTCACCGAAACTTTTTCCAGTGAGTCTACGGCACATCAAGAATGATGGTGTAGATAATTAATTAGTTAAGAAATATTACATAACACTCCATCACCCTCAAGTCCTCTTGCTAGGGTCATCGATATTAAACATCACACGGTTTTGTGTCTGCTTGGAAGGTAAAATCAGCCACCCCGAAAAGATTTTGGATCGTAGGGAACACTACCGGGATCGTTGATAGAAGCCTATTACAGCTATACATGCACTCTGATGACGATCAAAGTTTTTGCCAAAAATAAAGTCAAACCCAGCAACGGTAAATATTGTGGATATTAATACGCTGTATATTAGTTTCTGATGACTGCTGTGTTAATTAAGCTATCACGTTTTGTCCAAAGTCCAATTGTCCTTTGTCCTGTGTCCTCTGTCCTCTAAGGTAGACGCATTAGCGGCTACTCTGCGATTCTCTCCAACCGAGTACCCGCAGGTATGACCAATGACCAATGACTAATGACCAATGACAGCTTTTAGCTTAAAACTTTTATTTCTGTTTGATGGAAAGAGGTAGAAAATAGTGAAAGGATTGGCGCGTTTATTAACAGTGTTTAGTTTGTTACTTAGTTGCTGGGGATTGTTGGGAACAACTCAGATAGCCCAAGCTGCTAGTTTCAACAGTTTTGCTTTTCCTCAAGTCCCAATTCTGGCAATTGAGCGGCAGAATCGGGCAGATAAGAAGCTAGGAACGGAATTTGGTAAAAAAATCGATTTGAATAATACCAACGTCCGAGCTTTTCAACAGTATCCAGGGCTTTATCCCACCCTGGCTAAGAAAATCATCACAAATGCTCCCTACAAAAATGTAGAGGATGTATTGGATCTTCCAGGATTGAGCGATCGCCAAAAACAAACCTTGCAAGCCAACTTGGATAAGTTTACCGTGACAGAACTAGAACCTGCCTTCAACGAAGGAGACGATCGCTTTAACAACGGCATCTACAGATAACTGACTTGCAGTTAATGTAGCAAATAGCAGCCCACTCCTAATTCTAGGGAGTGGGATTATTCTATTAAAAATGAATGGGATGAGGAGGATAACGGAGACAAGGGAAACAAAGAGGAGAAAGTAAAATTTTCCCTCTGCTCCCCTGCTCCCC
>NZ_NOLI01000096.1:0-30654 GCF_002245975.1 Nostoc sp. 'Peltigera membranacea cyanobiont' 213
ACGAGTTTGCCTGTGTTTTTACTCATTTTTCATATCGATTTGTTGTTTGAGAATAAGTACAATCAGCAACAGTAATCACAAAATCAATAAATGCGAACCCCGAAATAGCAATTGCGTACTCCGAAATAGCAATTGCATACCCCGAAATAGCAATTGCATACCCCGAAATAGCAATTGCATACCCCGAAATAGCAATTGCGTACTCCGAAATAGCAATTGCGTACTCCGAAATAGCAAATGCGTACTCCGAAATAGCAATTGCATACCCCGAAATAGCAAATGCGTACTCCGAAATAGCAATTGCGATCGCCAAATCTATAAATGCGTTGGCGTAGCCCACCGTAGGCATCGCATCCATCCTCTTTTTACCTGAAACTGGTAGTGGGCGATGCCTGGGTTGGGCTACACGCAATACGCTTCGGTTAAGGGAAGAGACGCGATAAATCGCCGTCAAGACAAAGGACTGATTATTGTAAAGACGGCGATTTATCGCGTCTTTGCGATCTATAACTTTTATCAAAAAACCTTATCCGAACCGTATTGAGAGCAAAGGTTACTTAAAAAAATTTGCCAGCTACCTCCTGAAGAAGTTTCGCTAGTTGAAGATTTTATTGATTCTTTGGATCGGCAAAATACAGATCATAGCCTTACCTTTGCAGCAGCAAAACTCTCTGAATCAGTTCTGCTTAAAATCTGGGATAATCCTGATGATGCAGAATATGACACACTATGAATTTGATGATGTTAGCTATTTTGGGTTAATGCGATCGCTACCTTCCAATCAAAGCCTCCACATATCACTCAAACTCTGTTTCGCAGAAAGCTTTTAACAAATCAATACAATTTGCGATCGCTCCTAAATGAGCAATTTCATAGCCGTGAGTATTTTGGGTAGGAAATGCTAAACACGCAGCACGCCCAACATGACCAAATTTCATCGCAATGGAAGCATCACTACCAAACTGGCTCAGTATCGTTAACTGTACTGGCATATTTAGTTGTTTAGCTGATTGGCGCAGTTGTCCATTTAACCCCTCATCATATATCCCATAAGCATCTTGAGATAAAAGTACAGGACTTTCCCCATCTTTAAAAGGATATTCCTCGGATAATGGACAAACTTCTAAAGCAATTAACGCATCCAAGCGTTGATTTTGAGTAAAAAATAGTGCCCCAATTGCTCCTACTTCTTCTTTGGCTGAAGCTACTAAATAAACATCAACAACTGGCTGTTTCAGGTTTTCAGCCAAAGCTAGCAAAATGGCAACAGAGGCTTTGTTATCCAAGGTGTAACTGGCAATATGATTCTTTAACCGAATTGGATGCTTGCGATGCTTGCCGATTACCATTCTAGTTCCAGGTCGGATGCCAGCTGCTTCTAATTCAGCAGATGTCAGCTTCGTTTCAATCCAGGCATTTTCCCACTTCACAGTAGTATCTTCCTGCTGCACTTTTTGAGGAGATTCATGGGAAACGTGGCGGGAACCAAAGCTGAGAATACCGCTAATGGTTTCATTGTCTCCCAATAAATCCACAACGCCTTCGCCGTAAACCCACGGAAAAGAGCCGCCGAGTTTACGAACTTCCACACGACCTGCATCGCCGAGACTCTTGACAATTGCACCAATTTCGTCTTTGTGTGCCGTGATTGCGATCGCTCCGTCTGGATTTTTCCCTGGAATCTTGGCAATAATATTATCGGCGCGATCGCACCACACTTGTACACCCAGCGCCGTAAATCGTTGCATCAACAACTGGTTAATCTCAGTTTCTACACCACTCGGAGAATGGTGCATAACTAATTCTTCAATAATTTCAAATAAGCGATCGTAATCCCACATCAATACAGTTAGTTTAGTTTTGAACTGTTGTATGAGACAATTGTGCATCAACAACCCTACCTACTGACACAAGTACCGATCTTTTTTGTTGACGCTTCAGAACTCCGACTGCACCAAAAGCACCGAGCGCTAAAATCCCCAAGTTTATCGAAGGTTCAGGAACAGATTTAGCCTCAATTGCCGCCAGTGCAGTGTCTGCTATTAACTTATGAGCATTAGTTGTTGGATGCACGGAGTCATAAAACAAATAATCGTTTGGTTGAGAGCATACACTGATGATTGTCTGAAAATTCCCGACTACGCAAGGATTAGTCACATTTTGAAATCCAAATTCCCCTGGATTTGATTGTATTTGATTAAATAGGGAAGACACATTCACAGAAATCAGATTGAGGTCAGGATTATTGCTAAATTTGTCCAGTTCCTCTGCTAATTCCTTGTTATGCTCATTTGTTAAGGCAGTCAAGTTGTTTGATTGACCTGTAGCGAGTGCCAGGGGAATTTTGCCCAAATCAGGCAAGTTAAATACTAAAATATTTTTTGCGCCAGATGAGGCAAGTAACCCTACTGCATCTGATAAATTCTGAACTGTTTGGGTCGTATTAGTAGCTTGACCAAACACATAATCATTTGCACCTCCCCATACAGCATAGAGGGCATTTGGATCGAGCTTCTGATTAGCTTGTAGAATGGGTTGCGTCAACAAGCCGACTTGCTCTAGTACTCCCGGTAATGGTGCATTAGGAACAACAGCATTACCTTGACCAGAACTAGCACCGCCCACAGCAAAGTTAATTCCTTGGTTGGGAATAGCAGGATTTAAAGTAATGTATGGAGAGGGTGTTAATCCCAACTGATCTCCAAGGTAGTCTACCCAAACCTGCTGATTAGAAAAACGTCCTTGAAAGTATGGTGGATCTTGGGGAATGGCTGTTGTCGGAGCGACTAAACCACCAGTAGCAGCGAAGACATTGCCAGTATCAGAAAGGCTGTCGCCAAATACGTAAAATTTGCTAAAACTCGCCGCACTTGCCTTGAGCGGTAACATGAAAGATAAGAGAACAAATCCTGCGGCTATAGCTTGTTTTTTCATATTTGTTTTACCTGTGGTATTTTTTAGTTTGTTTCAAAGTAATGAAAAGGCGGTAGTCTGACAACTTCTCAATAGACTTACTTCAAAACTCAGTAAGTCTATCGAGTTAATTTACGTTGTTTTGCTTAACTATGCCTCAAAAATTCATCAAACACAGGTAAAAACGCTGAAAATACTTAGATTTACATTTTCTTGATAAAAAATAAGTTTATTACAAAGAAATTGCAAATTTTCCATGCTAAAGTCTCGGCATTTACCACTTTCTGCTATTGATGAACTAACCGCAACAGAATGGCGTAACCCTTTGTAGATATCGCTTTAATTTCGTTTTAATTTCAAAGCCTCAGTAGCTGACACACCCTCACCTTGACTGCCGAAATACCACAAAGTCATAGCAGCCTCAGCACGAGTTACTGGTTTTTTGGGTTGAAACAGAGTCGTATAGCCAAACACCCGCCGAATATTTGATTGTTCGCCATTTTGGTAATCAGCCAACACCGATCTTAAAGCCTTGGGATCAATTCGGGCTGCATCTTGAAAACCCCAGGTTTGTTTAACTGTATCTAAGTTAGCAGAGGGTAAAGCTTGGCGAGTATCTAGGGGTAATTTCCACAACAGCAATTGTTCCCGCGTTAGGGGTGCATCAGGACGAAACAGAACTACTGTAGAATCTCCAGACAAAGGACTGGGAATTAACCCAGCTTCGGCTAATCCCTGAATCGCTGGAAAATCAGGGTCTTTTGCGGTAACATCACTAAAAACGGATTGAGTGCTTTCTGATGCCAAGCGAATTTGTTTAGCTGGATTGCTGGTATACAGAGCATTGTTAGCAGCAATTAGCCAACGGGCATATTCCCGATGTGTAACGATTTTACTGGGTTCAAACTGGTTATTTGTGGTAGTAGAATTACTCTTATTACCATTCGGCTCTGTAGACAAAACACCTAATTTGCCTAAGTCTTGGATATGTTGCCGCCATTCTTGCGGTACCTTATTCAGATCGTTAAATTCCTGAGATTCGGCTGTGGTTGTAGGAGTTGTTGGGTTATTAGCCGTATTTGGTGGCTGTGCTGCCAAGTTTGCAGGTGGTACTGGGCCAATAAACTGTGAATTTCCTGGTTGAGGAACGGCGTTAGTAGTTTCGTTAGAATTTGTAGTTGGGGTAGGTTGGGCCGTAGCAATACTATTCGGTACGTACTCAATCACTAATTCAGTGGCGGTTTGGGGTTGATTGGGTGTGGCGTTAGTAACTGATTTAGGCTGAATAGAAACCTTCAACAGCAAATCGTTGCGACGTGCTTCAAAAGCTCCTCCCGCATCATCTGTTGGCTGTTGTAAAATCTGCCAGTTATTTGTTTGAAACTGGCTGCGATAAAAGCTAGCAATAAAGTTGCTGGGATCGGAAGTCAACCAGCGAGTTGAGACTTTGTTTTCTGAGCCGCTAGCAGGTGTAACTTCCTGTAGTTTGGCATTGGAATATAGTGGGATATCTTTAGGAAAATCAGATGGTAACTTAACTGTTGATGCGTTTGACTGTGCTTGTGGTTGGTTACGCTGAGATTCTCCAAAAACAACTGGATTGCTTTGTAGCTTAGGATCTGCCGCCAAAGATTCCTCAAGATTTTTGGCGACTGGACTATTAGCACAGGCTGTTAAAGAAGTCAGTAGAACAGCCCAAATTAGAAATACAGCTGGACGTTTACAGGGAAGCACAGGAAATCACAAATTGAGTTTCAATTCCTACCCTAGCGCAGACTGTTCATTAATTGGGCATTGGGAATTTTCTCTCCCGACTCTTTTCTGCTCCTTTGCCTCTCAATATCATCCAAGGACACTACCGACTCAGCACTTCATTCTTAGCAAATATCTCTGTTGGTGAAGATGATATCTCTAAAAATGAGTAAACGGTAGCAAAAGCTACCGTATTGTCTTTGTTTTACAGCCATTAGGTTTTGATAATCCCCATGCTTATTTATAGAATTCCCTAAAATTCTGGCAAACTAACATTTTTGGAAAAAAAATAGAAATAAATCTGAAATACTTGCTAGACAAGAGTTTTATCAAACAGAATTCAGGATTCAGGAGCCAGAATGGGCTAAAGTACTAAATTGAGAATCCATTTTTTAGATAGTTCTGGAAATATTCAATTGGCAGAGGGGAGAACTGAGTGAGAACTCGCCAAAGAACAGTTTAGCGACCAAAAGCTTTAATCTACTTCTAGATGCACTAGCTTAATGCGATCGCCAAGCAACTGAAGTGATAGACTAGGACTAAAGCCCCCCTTAGCATCACCCAAGGAGGGGAACAAATAGAGTTCGCTAAATATTGGCTTACAATCGATTCTGGAAATTATTCATCTGACGATGGTAAGCTGAATAAGGCAATAGCTGGAAAGTGCCAGTGTTAAGCAATTCCAGGAACTTGGCGTAAGTTCGTTATTCTTGGCGACTGGGGTTATAGGCAAAGCAGTCAAGTGTCGCAGCAGTTTCCCTAATATCTACAAAATAGATTTCCTGGGGAAAGTGTTACTTATGCTGTCAGTCAAGAGCTTCCTGGAAGTCTCGAAAGCAGTGATTACTAACTCTAAAAGTGCGATCGTCTCTATGTTATCCCAAGCTTTCTCTTAGGCAATTTCTCCCTGTTCTTCTGGGATAGGGTAGCGGTTCTTAAAATAAAAGCTAGCTACAGAGTATGTTTCGCAAGTTATAGAGGCAGTGCAAAGGTCAGCTATAGCTGTTTTCTCAATCTTACTAATGATTGGGTAAAGGCAAAAAAACACTTCATCTGATGCACTGGCGGTTGAGAAAACCCTCTACAAATTTGGCCTGAACAGTCAACAGCTTCCTGATAGATTAGATACAATTAGCATCTGCGTTTAGTTGGGCGATGGCTTGTTCAAAGCGAGTATTCAAATTGACATGCCGATCCACTAGCTGATTTGACATAGTGTTAAACCTTTCACGTGCTGGCTCTAGCGAAAAATTTTTATCTAGGGCAAATTAAGACTTATATTCAAGGGACTTGGGTGTTTCTTGGAGACGAAGTTACCCAAAAAAGCACAAAAGGCTGAAAAGATATGTCTTATGTCAAAACGCACAACTGATAAGAGGATTAAAAATCTAAAATAGATATTAAATTGAAGAGAAAACAACGACCATTGACAACCGTCAGTCCATTTTACTTTCTGTAAAGCGTCACCGGGTTGTTACCAGTGCTGAAACACGATTACATGCAAGTTTCCCAGGATCGGCCTATTTATTCTGAGGCTCCACTCCAGCTGCTACTATTTGTCGATGGTCGCCCAAAGTCCCGACAACAGGTGCAGCGAATACGCGCTTACTTAAAAGAATTGCAGGCTGAGTATAGTTTTGAACTTCAAATTATTGATGTTGAACAACAACCCTACTTAGCAGAACATTTTAAGTTGGTAGCAACGCCAGCTTTAATCAAAATCCATCCTGAACCACGACAGGTTTTAGCTGGGAGTAATATCATAGCGCAATTGAAAATCTGGTGGCCTCGCTGGCAAGTCGCTGTAGACGCTTATTTAAAATTACAGGAAGACTTGCAAGAACGTATGGACGAAAATGGTCGGGCGACTTTACCCAAATCCACTATCCATTCAGTTGCTGTTTCTGCTGAACTAATCCGACTTTCAGACGAAATTTTTCGCTTGAAACAGGAAAAAGATAATCTCCAAGAGCAGCTACAGTTTAAAGATCGGGTGATTGCTATGCTGGCGCACGATCTTCGCAATCCCCTAACTGCGGCCGCGATCGCAATGGAAACCCTCCAATCTAATTATAATCTAGAGACAGGGCAATTCCACCGCCTCAAACCAACTATGACGGCGCATTTATTAAAACAAGCCCGCAATCAAACTAAGATCATTGACCGAATGATTGCCGACCTTTTGCAGGTAGGTCGTGGTAAAGACACAGAATTTCCAATTATACCACAAAAGGTACAACTAGGTAAAGTATGCTTGGATGTAATCGAAGAATTGTGCGATCGCTACACCGCCAAAGCCCAAGAGATAGAAACAGATATTCCTAATGACCTACCTTATGTATATGCCGACCCAGAACGCATTCGCCAAGTGGTAGTAAATCTGTTGGATAATGCCATCAAATACACTCCAGAAGGTGGCAAGATTAGCGTAGCCGGATTGCACCGCACTACTCAAAAAGTTCAGTTTAGTATTGGCGATACTGGGCCTGGGATTCCTGTAGAGAATCGCGATCGCATTTTTGAAAACCACTTCCGCCTGCAACGGGATGAAGGTAAAGAAGGTTACGGCATTGGTCTTTGTTTATGCCAACGTATTATCTTGGCACATTATGGCCAAATTTGGGTGGACTCTGCCCCCAATAACGGAGCCTGGTTCCACTTCACCCTGCCAGTTTATCCTTCTTAAGGATTGGTCGTTCACAAATGACAAATGACAAATGACTATTAATCACTTGAAACAATGCGATCGCGCCCTCCCGCCTTTGCTTGGTAGAGTGCTTTGTCTGCTTGCACAATCAAATCTGAAGGTGAAGATTCCCAAGTAGGGACAATAGTCGCCACGCCCATACTGAGAGTGACATACTGACTCACCGCAGATCCATCATGAACAATTTGCAAATCTTTGATTCCCGCCTGTATCACTTCGGCCACGTGAACTGCACCAAATGCATGGGTGTATGGCATAATCACAGCAAATTCCTCGCCACCATAACGTGCTACTAAATCTTGATGTTTTTGCGCCTTCATGTTTAAGACAGCACCCACCTTTTGTAAACAGATATCCCCAGCAGGATGGCCATACTTATCGTTATAAAATTTAAAATAGTCGATATCACACAAAATCATTGACAAAGGAGATCCCTCTTGTGCGAGATTAATCCACTGAGTATTGAGATAATCGTCAAAACGGCGACGATTAGCCAACTCAGTTAAGCCATCTACATTGGCCAGGTGCTGCAAAGCTTGGTTTGCCGCCCCTAATTGCTTGTATACTTGCGCTTGCTGTAGCAGTCGCCGCAACCTCTGACGCAATACAGGCCAGTGAATTGGCTTAGTAACATAATCAGTTGCTCCTGCATCAAAAGCACGGTTTACGGAGTCCTCATCATCCAAGCATGTGATCATCAATATGGGAGTACGCTCCCATATCTTGGAGATGACAGTATTATTAAGGGTAGAGTCAGTATCAAAGGTTGCAAGGGCTGAGATTAAATTATTCCTGGCAATTTGGAGCAAGTGCTTACAGCAGGTAAACCCATCCATGACAGGCATTATGGCATCTAGCAAAACTATATCAGGTCTGATAGTCTCGTAAGCATCTAAACATTGCTTACCGTCATTGACCTCAACCACTCGATAACCTTCTTGTTCCATAGCTTTACGCAACAATACTCGGATGGTCTTGTCATCATCAGCCACTAAGATCAGTGGTGGTTGCTTAGAAACAGAAAATGGGCTTATGCCTGACATGAGTTGCCTTCCAATTGCGGGATTATTCTGAAAAAGGCTGTACAACTCAATCGCATGGGAGCGATCGCTCTTTTCATCAATGCCAGGATTTGCGGCAAAGGTGTGTCTGGCTTCAAAATCAACTGTTGTTTGACAATAGACTGCTCAATGTTCTTGAGCCAAGCAAGCGGTAGATAACTAAGTTGCATAGACAATCTATAATTGGAACACGAAGGCAATTGTTACCTTTTTGTTCGGCTTTGATTATGGGAGAAAATGTTACTTTTATATTTCCCCATTGTTAAAGTTAAATTACAGTTTTTTTGAGAATTGCAAATACACACCTTAATTATGTAGTTCTGTAGTTAGTTTCGAAACCTCATGAGGTAGGGCAAAGCCATTGCCAAAGTGCGCTTAGAGATAGCTAATACTAAATACTAATCTCACTTGACTCAAATTTCTTTAGTTTATTAGGTAATGTCTATGAAAGTTTAGTATAATTACATAAACTTGACATTTAGCTTGGTGTAAAGCTTATCTTGGAATTTATTCTTTCTGGTTTAATAAATTTAGTAAGAACGATTATTTCATTCAACTAAATATATATTATATATGAGTTCAATTATTAAAACAATAGGGTTTTAATAATTGAAAACAGCAATTTATTAGCTAAGATTAGATAAACATAACTAAATACAGATTAATAATCTTAAACAACTAAATACTATAATTAGTTTATAGATACTATATAACAATCGCCATTTTTTTGGCCGCACCAACAACCAGAAGTTCTTACAAAACAATCAATATCTATTTACATTTACCAAATTCTTAAAAATGCCAGATCCATTAATGTATCACCAAGATAATTTTGTTGTTCTAGAAACAAATCAACAAGAACAGTTTTTAACACAGCCTGAGTTATTAGAGAAACTTAAAACAACTCTCCAAAAGCTCACAAGTCAAGACTTACCACCTGATGTGCAAAAATTTGACACATTTGAAGCTCAAGCACAGTATTTACTAGACACAAGTTGCGAATTAGATATTGGGACTGGGCAATATTTGCAATGGTATGCAGTTCGCTTAGAAAAGTAACTTTTTGGTCAATGTTTGATGCTGTTGATAAAATCAAAAAAGCTTGTGTTTAGGTAAGCTACTTCCGCGATGAAATGATTGATAGATTTTTAAGCAGCTTTATATCCAGATTCTTTAGATCCTACCCGATTTCCAACTGTTAAACACTTTACTTCCTGGCTTAGTCTTTGCCCAAGAATCGCATCACTGGGGGTAAACTTAAAAGTTCTCAAACTCGCTTGGTGGTTAACCCTGCTGCAAATGCTTTCTGGATGGCCGCACAAACAGCAGGCAAGAGCAATTCTGCCTTGGGTACTTTTTATCGTCGTTTACGTTCTCGCCTTGGTACACCCAAAGCTATCACTGCTACTGCTCATAAGCTGGCACGAATTTTCTATCGACTTTGGATATCTGGAGGTAACTATCAACATATTGGCATGGATTATTATGAACAACGTTACCAAGAACGAGTTATCAATAACCTTCAAAAAAAAGGCTCTAGCTTGAGGTTTTGAACTCATTCCTCAGCCCCGAGCAAATACTGTTTTTTAGGAGAGGGATAAGATTCACTTAACGTCCTAGCATTTTATCTCGCAGATGCTTAATGCGATCGCGCAATTTACCCGCCTCTTCAAATTCCAGTTTCTTCGCCGCCTCTTTCATCTGCGCTTCTAACAGAGTAATCAATTGGGGAATCTGTTCTAATGGCAATTCATCTAGATGTTCATCTACAACTTTCAAATCAGTTGCATTCAACCGCCGAGATACATCTAAAAAAGCCAAAATCGCGTTACTTGATTTTTTCACTATTGGTTGTGGTGTAATCCCATGCAATCGATTATGTGCTGTTTGAATCCCACGCCGCCTATCTGTTTCATCAATAGCTTTAATCATGCTACCTGTCATATTATCGGCATACAAAATCGCTTGTCCCTGGACGTGACGGGCGGCTCTACCAATAGTTTGAATTAAGGAACGCTCGGTTCTTAAGAAACCTTCTTTATCTGCATCCATAATTGCTACTAAAGAAACTTCGGGTAAATCTAAACCTTCCCGCAGCAAATTAACACCAACCAAAACATCAAATTTTCCCTCACGCAAGTTCTGCAAAATCTCAATGCGCTCAATAGAAGTAATTTCTGAATGTAAATATCGTACCCCGATCCCGTGGTCTTGCAAATATTCGGTTAAATCTTCCGCCATCCGCTTAGTTAATGTGGTAATTAATACTCGTTCGTGGCGATCGGCTCTATCTTTAATTTCTCCTAACAAATCATCAATTTGCCCTTCTGTGGGACGTACAGAAATTTCTGGATCGACCACCCCAGTTGGTCTAATTACTTGCTCAATTACATGGTCTTCAGAAACTTCTAATTCCCAATTTCCGGGAGTGGCGGAAACGAAAACACACTGATTAACCTTTTGCCAAAATTCCTCGGCTTTTAAAGGACGGTTATCAGCAGCGCTAGGAAGCCGAAATCCATGTTCAATTAAAACTTTTTTTCTAGCTTGATCGCCGTTATACATACCACGAATTTGTGGTACGCTAACGTGAGATTCATCAATAACTAATAGCCAATCTTTAGGAAAATAATCAATTAAACATTCTGGTGATTCTCCCGCTTGTCTTCCTGCTAAGTGACGGGAATAGTTTTCAACGCCGTTGCAGTAACCTACCTCGCGGAGCATTTCTAAGTCATAGCGTGTACGCTGATCTATGCGTTGTGCTTCTAATAGTTTCCCAGCTTGTTCTAAGTCTAGCTTTTGCTGTTTTAACTCAGAGGCGATGTCGTGACAAGCTCCTTCTAAGCGTTCTTCTGGTGTGACAAAGTGACGCGCAGGGTAAACATTCACAGCTTCCAAACTCTTAAGAATTTCCCCTGTCACCGGGTCAATGTAGCGAATCGCATCAATTTCATCACCAAAGAATTCGACGCGAATAATTCGGTCTTCATAAGCTGGGCCAATTTCTAAGACATCACCTCGGACGCGAAACTTTCCTCGACCCATTTCGATGTCGTTGCGACTATATTGAACGTTTGCCAAATCTCTTAAAATCTGGCGTTGATTTACTTCCATACCTATCTGAAGGGGAATGGCAGCTTTTAGATATTCTGCTGGCATTCCTAAACCGTAGATGCAACTGATGGAAGCTACGACAATGACATCACGGCGTTCAAAAAGCGATCGCGTCGCTGAATGCCGTAACATATCTATTTCATCATTAATCGCCGCCGTTTTTTCAATATAAGTATCGGTAACGGGAATATACGCTTCTGGCTGATAGTAATCGTAGTAGCTGACGAAATACTCGACTGCGTTGTTGGGAAAGAAATCTCGCAACTCGTTACAAAGCTGTGCAGCCAGGGTTTTGTTGTGCGCGAGAACTAAAGTAGGCTTGCCAATTTTCTCTATAACTGCTGCTACCGAAAATGTCTTACCGGTTCCAGTGGCTCCTAGTAAAGTTTGGTAACGGTTGCCTGATTGGATACTAGCAGTTAATTGTGCGATCGCTTGTGGTTGATCGCCTGTCGGACTAAAGGGAGCTTGAAGACAAAATTCTGTCATACAGTTTTGCTGGAAATACCCTATCTCATGGTGACGATTCCGCCCTGTATCCATTCTAGCGGGACTATTAGACCAACTAAATAGTAATATTTATTTACAAAAGTTATTAATTAAAATTTACTTATGTATCAGTTTTAAAGATTCTTATATCTATATAAGGTTTTTTAAGGTTAAACTCTTAAGGTATATGGGAAAAAATTTCATCTTTCCTTAATTATTGTAAAATTCAATTAACAAACCAGAGGTCTTCGTTTATGACTATTAGCGGCGCTGGCAAAGCAATCAATTCTCGGCAAAAGCCTGCCAAGTCTCCAGGGGATAATACTACAGGTGAAGTTGAAAATCAACAAGACCAGAGCTTGAATGCCGATCGAGTCGAGGAAGAACTGCCAGTGGGGGCTTCTGGGACACTTGCTATTTCTGGAATTCGTCCCATAGGCGCTAGCGACTTAGAAGTTGCTGAACACCTCTCAATTGCTGGGGTGCGTCCCATTAGCACCAGTACCTTGGAAGTAGTTGAAACCTATAACTCAATGGGTATTCGTCCAATTGGTGCTAATACATTTCAAGTCGTTGAAAGTATCAATCTCTCTGGGATTCGTCCAATTGGCTCAAGTTTATTGGTAATTGATGAAAGCTATTCCACCTTCGGTAATCGTCCTATAGCATCAAATGAAGTTGATAATTCTGAAAGCCTGATGGGTTTTCTAGATTAGACAAAAAATATCTCCATAACTTTATTAACCCAGTTTCTCTACGAAACTGGGTTTTTAGTTAAATAGTCAAAAAAAGGGATTACCATATTTACATTTGTTCTATGTCTTTTAGCATAGATAACTTAACTATTCTTACTTTAATTTACATTAAACCAATAGCCAGGATGCTTACTACAACTAACTTTCTTAATTACAAATTACGAATTACGAATTACGAATTACGAATTATTAGAATATGTCTTGTGGTGGAAGGCTTTAGCAAAAACTTTAAGTTAATGTATAAGAGTAAATAAGAAAAAGATTTCAAAGTTACTTTATAGCTTTAAAAGAAATCTTTCATTAAATCCAGGAGTACAAAATGAGTATTGAAGATCGCGCAAAGGCAGCTGCTAAAAATGTTGAAGGTAAAGCCCAAGAAGCGTTAGGCAATATCACTGGAGATCCAGAAGATAAAGCGAAAGGTAAGGCAAAGCAAGCTGAAAGCGAAGTACGTCATGGAATTGAAGACGTAAAAGATAATGTGAAGAAAAATATTGACTAAACAATCTATGACTTTTTTGTAGAAAGTTATGGGATACAAATGGGGTGGATTCCATTTTTGCAAAAGAGTACGGATTGTTTAAGACTCAATGCTAAAACCCTTTTTATCTTCTTAGCAAGCATTAAAAGATAAAGGGCTAGCTTGATTTTGCAGAACTAATGTAGAGACGTAATTGATTACGTCTCTACATGACAGAATTATTTTATAAAATTATTAGTAATAATCTCTATAATTTTCAACTTTATAAATATAAGCAATTATCGCACTTCTCGTTTGTATAAGCTGTTCCACATTTAAATTGCATAATTAGGGCGGGCAATATGCCCACCCCACAAGAGTTATGAAAATTTTAGATATGCAAACTAGATGTGGTTTAGCTTATAATGCACTTTGACCTGACTTATATTGCTCCTCTTTTTAAAAGAGAGGCTTTGAATCTTACTTCCCAACCCTTGTAGCGTTGGGGATAGTCTTGTTCGGTCTGTATTCCATGCAATTGATAACCGCTATAGTTTAAACATACAACTTATCAAATAAGCGATCGCTGAATGGCAATGTCTACGACGGGTCTAAGGTAACTTTGCTTTGAAAATTATTTAAAATATCAGAAAATTCGTAGTAATATACCACAGGCATTAACTATCTTCAGCTACATCTGATTGTTAGCGCTCTGAAATTTACAAATCGATGAGAGTATTACCGTGAGCCTAACTCTTTATTTCCTCCGTCACGGACAGACAGAATGCAGTCGCAACAATTCCTTTTGTGGTTCCATAGACTCAGAACTTACTCCAGAAGGGTTGGATATGGCAAAGGCTTTTGCTGACGCATATAGTTCTATGGATTGGACAGCAATATTTTGTAGTCCAATGCGGCGAACTGTATTGACAGCAAAACCTTTGTGTGAAGCAATAAAGATAGAACCACAACTCAGAGATGGTTTAAAAGAAATCAACTATGGTAAGTGGGAAGGAAAAACGCCGGAAGTAATTAGCCGTGAATATCACGATGATTATATTCGCTGGTCAGCAGACCCGGCTTGGAATGCGCCAAATGGAGGAGAAATGGCGGTTACAATTGCTTCTCGCGCCTTGCAGGTAATTGAAGAAATCAAGCAAAATTACACTAGTGGCAATGTTTTAGTCGTTTCACACAAGGCAACCATCAGAATTCTTCTGTGTAGTTTTCTGGGGGTTGACGTGGGACGCTTCCGTTTTCGTTTGGGATGCCCTGTGGCTTCGGTCAGTATTGTAGAATTTTCTTCACATGGGCCATTGGTAAAGGTTTTGGCAGACCGCAGTCATTTGGATGAACGATTACGAAATTTACCGGGGACGTGAGGGGAGACGCGATTGATCGCGTCTGTACAAGAGTTAGGAGTTATTATTTTGACCTTACTTTGCTTCACTATCTGGCTCGGTGTATTTGCAGAGAACGTTTATCCCAATTTTAATAATATATAATACGACAATTGTGGCGATCGCACCATCAATCGGTATTCCATGTACTGCTGCAACGGCAACCAGTGAGCCAATGATACTATTGAGCAGAGAAGAACTACCAGGGTTCTTGGTGTATTCTTTGATTGTGCCCCTTAAACCATCATCACCACAGATTTCCGCGCGGATTTCGTCGAGGGTGAGTTGTAAAAGAGATTTTTTGCCCCTACTATAATCTGTTGTGCCAACTTTCTCCTGCCAAAGTGCATCAAAACTTGCTTCTAGATTGCCGTTGTGTTGTTGAAGGGTAGTGAGTGCATGTTGTGCTGGGGTGTCGTTTTGGAGAAGTTGCTGAAGTTCTTGGATTTCCACAGAGGTTAATTGGGCATTCATATATTTGACTTAATTATTTATGGAGTATTTGTTAGTTCCTGAATCAACTCTTCAGGTGTGATAATTCTGGGAGTAGCAACTGGAAAATCTCTAGGATTGCGAGTAATAATAGCATCTAAGTGATTGAGTACCGCAGCGCTGTATTGAATAGCATCTTCAAAATCTCTAAAGTTAAGGTTTAGTGCCATGTTGATTGCGGTACTATCTAGGGTGGCGACACGGCAGAAGTTGACCAACTGCCTTAAATAAATAAGTGTCCACTCTCGACCTCTTGCCCTACGGATGATGTCATACAAATCATTAAAAGTTGAGGCGGAAATATAACCTTCTACCTGTCCTTGCTCAACTAGCACCAACACTTGTTCGCTTGCTTCTAGGAAAGGTTCACGCTCAAGGGCATCATCTACAATGATGTTGGTGTCTAACAAGATTTTCACAGATTATGTTTCTCTTTTAAAGCTTCCCATCGGGCTTGGTCTGCGTCAAAGTCTGGTGGTGTCGGTGGGGCATTTTCAAATAAACCTTCAAATGCTTTGACTTTAGACTTTCTTCTCGGCTTTTCTGGCTGTGACTCAGTAGGGGTTTCCAAGGATGGAACTGCCTGCAAAATAATCACTTCCACTTTTCCAGGAGCAATATTTAGAGGTTCGTCAATAATTAAATGACCTGATTCATCAATTGTGGCGTTTAGCTTGTAGGCTTGCATACTTTTGCCCTTTTTGTTTCTAGGATAGAACACTGCTGCTGTATATGTTGCGTAGTTGTAGCCCGTCGTAGGCATTGCACTTGTGAATAACCACAACCACCTTGTCGTGACCAAAACAATCGCTTTGGTCATAAAAACGATGATTTTGGTTATGAAAATGATGATTTTGGTTATGAAAACGATCGTTTCTGTGGCAAACGCTTATGCGATCGCAACCAATGCTTAAATAAAACTTATGAATGATTTGACGTTGGCAATAAATCTTGCACTGCACCCTACGACTCTGTTTCTAGCCTATCTCGCGCTGCCCAAATTACCTTGCGCTCCTCTCCAGCGCACTCTTCACCCGTCACCTCGCGCCAAATGTTTTGAAACTGGCTTTCTCCCAAAAGTTTAAGTATTCGGGCTAAATCATTAATATCCGAACTAATCCACTCTTCTCTATGCTCAAAATAAATTTTTAAAATACAAATAAAGATTTGCCAAGCTTCTACCCTATCTTCTTGAGATTCTAACACATTACTCCATTTAAATAAGGCCATAGAAGCTTTGCGCCAATCACCTAATTGCTGATAAATATCAAACGCTTTTTGGTAATACTTAATAGCCTCATTAAATCGCTCTTTTTTCTGGGCAACCATGCCTAATTGATGATATTCACTAGCAGCGTTGTATGAATCACCTAGATTTTCATAAATATTCAAAGCTTTCAAATAATAGGCATTTGCCTCATCAAACTGTCTTCCTTCCTGAGCAAGCATACCCAATTGATGATAGTCAGTAGCAGCACTATGCCAATCTTCCATATCTTCATCAATTTTCATAGCACTAAGGTAATATATACGTGCCTGATTAAATTGCCCATACTGCTGTGCTACTCTGCCTAAGTGGTGATATTGATGAGCAGTGTTTTGCCAATCTCCTGTATCTTGATAAATTTTTAAAGCTTTAAAGTAATAATCAACCGCCTGATCAAATTGTTGTTGAGTTTGGGCTAACCTGCCCAGTTGATGATAAGTACCAGCAGCTTTATAAAAATCCCCCGCATGTTGATAAATTTTTAAAGCTTTAAGATAATAATCAAGGGCTTGATCAAATTTTTCCTGATTCTGTGCTAGTACACCTAGATTGTGATAAGTACTAGCAGCTTTGTACAAATCTCCCGCATCTTCTCTAATCCTGAGAGTTTTCAGGTAAAAAGACTGTGCTTGATCGAACTGCTTTTGCTTCTCTGCAACGTTGCCTAGATTGTTTAGTAAGACAGCAATTTTATCATTCAGTGAGTAATCCTCTAAAACTGTTAGTTCATCTAAAAGTTCTTGATAAATTTTCCTTGCAATTTCTAACTCACTTTTTTTAACTGCCTCTTCTGCATTCGTATTCCGTAGATATATCCAAAAATCAAGAGCATCTTGACCTTTTGCTTTTACATCTGCCAAATGGATGCCAATCTGTTTTAACTCTCGATTTCGTAAACAATAAAATTCCGGGTTCCGCCCTGTTCGGTTATATACCTCTCTTAAGGCTTGCAAAATATATTGAGCAGAATCCCATTTTTTTTGGTGTTCAGCAAGGCGTAGGTTTTGTAAAAGGTTTGGTTCTTCCGTTTCGAGGACAAAGGTTGCTAGATTCGCATTATTTATAAGTTTTTCACGGAAGGTGTCTGCAAATAAAGCGTAGAAAATCAGCAACTTTTTTTCAAGTTCGTTAATTACCTCTTGGGAAGCCATTGTGTTTAATTGCTGGCGCAGATACCAAGGTAATGCTGGATGAATCTTGTAGATTGTCTGTCCCAAATGTTCTAAAATACCTGTGACACTAGCTTCATTGAGAATTTTAAGCCAATCTAGTATTTGCAACTTTTCACCGAACACAGCACAATATAACTGTCCAAAGCCATCTTCGGCATTTTCTATCAAAGTTTGGAGTATTGGTGCAGCAACTCGCTCAGAAAAGAGAGCTAAAAATGGTAAATGTCGCCGCGCCTTTTCTGACAACTTGGCAAAAGAATAATCTAAAGACACCGTTAACGACTTATCCTTACCTTCCTCCTCAGCACCTTTAAAAGTATCCAACCCCCGCCGCAGTGCCTCAATTAACTGCACAGGTGTCTGTGTCTTTAAATGCGGCAACACCACCCGCAAAGACAAGGGATGTCCCCCCAACAATTTCAACAAGTCCAAATACTCTGCCGGCAGGTTCTTTCTCTCCACACCCACCGTTTGCAAAATCTTCGCGGCTAACTCTTGGGCATCCGCTTGAGACAACCCCCGCAAGTTGATTAAACTATACCCACAATCAAGCCAAAGTTCTTCGCGGCGACTGGTAATTAATACCCAAGAATTACCACCCCGCAATTCCTTAAGAAACCGCTTCAGCTTGTTTCTCTCTTCCCCACTCAATAATGGTTCATTCCCCGTAGGGAAACCGTTGACAGGTTCAAAGTTATCCCAAATCAACAAGCAAGGATTAGTTTGCAGATATTGCCGCACCACATCCTCTTGGTTATCTGGCATCATTTGGGAAAATCTTTCACCGCCTAACGCCCTACCAATTTGGTTAATTACCTGACTCAACCCCGCACCCTGTTCAAAGGAGGTGAAGAACATACCGCCAGTGCGTCCTTGAGTGTCATTTAACCAGCGGGCGAAACCTGCGGCTAACTCAGTTTTACCAACGCCGCCCATTCCCTGCACCAAAACCAGATGATTTTGCCGAAATGCTCTCTCTAAACGCAAAATCTCATAATCCCGCCCAATAAAACCATAAGCACTTTCATCAGGTAAACCTACAGCTTTGCTACTTTCTGGGGTGTTGTCTGCTTGCGCCATCAAATCAGCAAAACTGGGTGCTGTCTTTTTAGGAACAAAAGGCGTATAGGGTTCTTGCTGATACAACACCGGCACAAGCCAATCTTGTAAAGGTAAATTTCCTTTGGGACTGGGGCGCATTTTGTCAATAGACATGGACTTACGCCCAGCAGCAACGGCTGTAGCAATACACTCTCCCCTGACTAATTCCCCATACAACCGCCCAATAAAGTGTTCTGCACCTTTGGCTTTAATTGTGTATGCCATCGCTACCACACCCTTAGCCCCCAATTTCACCAACTGTCCCGCCACAGAAGAAAAAGCTTCTTCCCCTACTTGTCCAGACTTGCAAGCATTCAGTACAAAAATTGGCACGCGACAATCTGTTAAATATTGGGCAATTTCCCTAGCGCTGACAGCTTGCTCGTTTCCCTGTTCATCCTCAAAAACTAAAACTCCCTGAGTCTCGCTGTCAAAATTCCCATGTCCATCAAAATGGACGATATGATAAAAACCCTTATTCGCTTGCAGTTCTGCTTCAAATGCTTTCAAGCTAGGGGGCGCAATACCTTAAGATTGACTCGCTGTCGTATCGGTTGCAGCGCCGCCAGCAGGGGACGGGCAATGGTTTTAAACCCAACGTCTTGCCGATCGTAAGGACGGGCAATAACTAGTAAAATATTTAGTTGGTCATCGGGCATTGCTGGCAATGGTGCTTTTACGCCCTGACTGCTGAGACTGCGATACATCCCCGCCAGTGAAGGTGCAAGAAATTGATAGTCGGGGGAATATAGCAACTCCCAAGGCAAGTTCAGCACTTCGGCGTTATCAGAAATGATGCCCAGTTCACAGTTATCTAGCCCTTCTCGTGTCGCTTCTTGAAAAAACTCTCTTCCTTTCTCTGTACTGCGAAATACTAGCTCAAATAGCTGTTGTCCCCAATGCTGTAATTTTTGTTCAATTTTTACAGCGTTATCTGGATAAATCCCGTAAGGAAACTTCAGATAATCTTCTAAATACCAGCGCAACTCAGCCGCATTTTCTTCATCGAAGGGTTGCTGGAAGGCGACTTCTGACGCAAAACGAGGACTTTCATATCCGCGTTGCCAAGAAAGTTGAATTTTGTAGTATTGATGTGTGATTCGCAACCAATTCTGCGCCATAACTACTGCCAACACTAGTTAATGTGATGCTAACTTATCCTAGTCATTCACGCAGAGGTCAGCTGATTACGCAAATGAAATTAAGGTTTGTAGTGAGGACTTTAGTCCTCGTTTGAGGGCTGAAGCCCTCACTACGAACTCATTTCAAGATTTTTAATATTACTTAATCTACTTTGATTTATTCTTGCCTACTTACTTAAGCTTTTAATTCAGTACAGATACAGCGATAATTTACTCAAATCATCACCGAGTTATTTCATGCTGCCAGTTATTGAAAGCATTGTATTACGTCAAATGGCTTCGGGCGATCGCCTATACTTACAACTATACAAGTTCATCGGCGCTAAACCTGGTAAAAAGGTATACATTCAATCAAATCTGCACGGTGCAGAAATTGCTGGTAATGCCGTAATTCACCAGCTAATTGAGTTTTTATTAACAATAAATGATACAGATTTAGCTGGAGAAATTTGGTTAGTTCCCGTTTGTAATCCGATGGGGACGAATGAACGCGCTCATCATTTTTCCCCTGGGCGATACTGCGTTTATGAAGCCAAAGACTGGAATCGCATATTTTGGGATTACGAGAAAGAAGCTGATGATTTAGTAGCTTTTGCTAAATCTCAACTTCATCTCGCTCTAGAGGTCGTTCGACAAAATTATCTAACTATAATTAAGCAAAAATTTGCAAAAGTTTTAGATAAAATTAATTCTTCTAGTGCAGTACCCTACACAGAACTTTTTAGCTATAAACTACAAAATCTCAGTTTAGATGCAGACTACTTAATTGATTTACACAGTTCTACAAATCAAGCATTAGACTACCTTTATTACTTCCGAAATCGAGAAGAGAGTGCAAAATACTTCCTGCTTGATTTTGGAATCTTACTTAATAAATATGATGGTGATGCTTTTGATGAAGCTTTTATCAAACCTTGGTTAGCGCTGGAAGCTTGTTTTAAAGATATTGGTAGAGAAATCAAGTTTGATGTGGAAGCTTGGACACTGGAATTAGGCTCAGGAATGCAAATGAACCCTGATTCAGTCGCCAAAGGTGTACGGGGTGTAAAAAACTATCTAGCACAAAAAGGTGTATTGCAAATTCCTGATTTCTCGGATGACAGAAAAACTCATGAGATGACTTTTGCATCTAGCAGCAATCGGAAAAAATATTATGCGATCGCAGGTGGGATGATTCAATCCAGAATAGCATTAGGTAGTAGGTTTAAAGCTGGAGAAAATCTGTATCAAATTCTCAGTTTTAATAAAGAAGGTAACTTACCTAGTGTCATTGATGTCTGCGCTCAACAAGATGGATTGGTTTATGATGTCGCAACAAATCAAGCTGTAAATGAAGGCGAGTTTGTATTGGGGATTATTTTCTGGACTTTAGTCTAAAGTCCAGTTATTTAGAGGATGTTTGAAAAGTCCTCTTCTCGGTAGCAAAACGTTTTAGATCCCCCTAAATCTACGCCACGTGCAACAAGAGTGGCTCGCTGCCCAACGCGGTGGCTCCCCGATAAATTGGGGGACTTTAATTGCAGTTCCCCCCTTTTTAAGGGAGGTTAGGGGGCATCAATAAGTGCCAAAAATTACAGCCAGCCACTTTTCAAACATCCTCTTATACCACGAGCAGTTTTAACCAAAGTACCATTGGGATCGACAGCGCTATATTGAGCGATCGCTTCTGTAATTGGTACACTTAATACTTGGCGATTTTGCCATGTCACCATGCGATCGTATTTACCCTCGGCAATGAGACTAACCGCCGCTACGCCAAAGGCTGTTGCAACTAATCTATCTAATGGTGCTTGCTAATGGTGAAGCAGTCCTATACTTTTTGTTTTGTGCCTACAAACAAAATAAAGTCTAAGAATTCAGCAATTCCTGAGCCAGAAGTCAGAATTTATCTGGATTTGGGATGATTACCGACGAAATGAGGTAAATTTGGAGTTTGATTTTTTTTATATTCTGACTACTGAATTCTGACTCCTGAATTCTACAACTAAGGTTATCTCAGCTGTAAAATATAAGTGTAGAGCCAGTAGTAGATTAAACCTCGGCAAAAACAATCCCTAAAAATGCCAGGGTAATTTTATGCCTGTTTTGTGTCTAAGAAAAAATCAAGTTATACCAACTGTAAAATATGAGGGTGGAGCCAAAGGTGACTAGTATTGAAAATTACAACTTCTCTTTTTCAGGAGAAGTCACAATCCCACAGGCTCCTCCTGAATTTAAATCAGGTTTTATTGGCATTGTTGGTCGTCCAAATGTCGGTAAATCTACTTTAATGAATCAATTGGTAGGACAAAAAATTGCCATAACTTCCCCTGTAGCCCAAACTACACGTAACCGTTTGCGCGGTATATTAACTACACCAGAGGCGCAGTTAATATTTGTAGATACACCAGGAATTCATAAGCCCCATCATCAATTGGGTGAAGTATTGGTGCAAAATGCCAAAATTGCCATTGAATCGGTAGATGTAGTGCTATTTGTGGTAGATGGAGCGGTGGCTTGTGGAGCGGGCGATCGCTATATTGCCGAATTGCTCTGTCGCAGCAAAACACCGGTGATTCTGGGTGTGAATAAAACCGACCAACAACCAACCGATTCTCAGTTTTTAGATGATAGTTACGCTCAGATGGCCCAGTCTCATGAATGGGAAATCGTGAAATTTTCTGCCAAGACTAGTGCAGGATTACCGCAACTTCAAGAATTATTAATTGGACATTTAGAAATTGGGCCATTATACTACCCGCCAGATTTGGTAACTGACCAGCCAGAACGCTTTATTATGGGTGAATTAATCCGAGAACAAATTTTATTATTGACTCGTGAAGAAGTACCCCATTCAGTAGCGATCGCAATTGACCTAGTAGAAGAGACTCCCAGCATTACCCGTGTACTTGCTACTATTAACGTCGAGCGCGATTCTCAAAAAGGCATACTCATTGGCAAAGGCGGAACAATGCTCAAAGCAATTGGTAGTGAAGCCCGCGAACAAATCCAAAAGTTAATAGCTGGTAAAGTTTACTTAGAATTATTTGTCAAAGTCCAGCCAAAATGGAGACAATCGCGGATTAGTCTAGCAGAGTTAGGCTATCGCGTCGAAGAATAAAAATTGGGCATTGGGCATTGGTTATTAACAAATGACTAATGACTAATGACTAATGACTAATGACAAATAAAAAATGACTCTTAATTAATAAAAATGTCTTTAGATATTCGCTATACCTTAAATTTACCGGCTAATGCTCCGCCCTTGCGGGTGTTAATTGTCGAAGACGATCCGATGATGCAATTGGGATTAGAACAATCATTAATGGCTCATCCTCAGTTGGAGATTGTTGGACAAGCAGAAGATGGTTATTTGGGAGTTCAGGCCGCACTGCAACTGAAACCCGATTTGGTGGTTATGGATATTGGGCTGCCGCGATTGGATGGCATTGCAGCGACACAGCAAATTAAAGCAGCACTGCCAGCAACTCATGTAGTGATGCTGACATCTCATCAAACAGAGACAGAAATTATTGCGGCACTATCTAGCGGTGCAGATGCGTATTGTATCAAAGGTGCAAGTGTAGAACGATTGTTAAGTGCGATCGCAGCCGCAGTTGATGGTGCAGCCTATCTCGATCCTCAAATTGCGCGACGAGTAATTGATAATCTCAAACCGCCTGCACCCACCAGCAACAACGCCAACTTATCTGGACGCGAATTAGAAGTCTTAAAACTCATGGTAGACGGGTTGAGTAACCCAGAGATTGCCGAAAAACTCTATCTCAGTCCCAACACCATCAAAACTCACGTCAGAGGGATTATGAATAAATTAGCCGTGGACGATCGCGTGCAAGCAGCAGTTGTGGCATTGCGTTCTGGGTTGGTTTAGAAAACAAATGCAGCAAAATACGCGATCGCTCTTTGACGTAGATAATATGACTTGAGTCAATATTTTAATCCCATTTATAAGTAAAGGCGTACACAAGTACGCCTTTATCAGAGATTTATTTGTTGCCGAGATGTTTGAAAAATAGTCTACCTCAATGCATTTTAGTTAAAAGAGTTTGAGAATTGATTAGGGTCTACATTATCAGGAAATAATAATATTTCCTTACCTTCTAAATTAGCCTTATGGTAAAGCGAAATAGCCTTTTCCAAAAAACAATATTTAATCGGAACCCATCTGTCGCTATAAAAGTAGACAGTTACTCGGCTCATTGCATACTCTTTCAACGGCAGTGGAAGAGACCAGGACGAATCCACAGTTTGAACCTCAACTGTTGAGTCCATGCTTTGAACCTCAGTTACTAAGTATATTTACTCTCACTCATCACTCTCATAACTTTCACTCATCCAAGTGAGTTTGAGTAACTATCATAAGTAATAAGGTGATATAGCTTTAAGTTAGATATTTAGGTAAAAGTTCAGGAGTCAACGACTTTTTAGTGGGGATTGAGTCTTATACCAATTATTTATGAAGCTGCATAGAATTCGATCCCCCCTACCCCACGCCAGTCGCTCATGGGGGAAACCCCCAAGACCGTGCTGGCTCCCCTTATTAAGGGTGGAACCGGAAAAACATCTATCAAAGTCCCCCAATTTATCGGGGGATTTAGGGGGATCGAGATATTTGCAACTTCACATTAAATTGGTATTAGTAGAGGCGATCGCACTTCTGACTCTATTTGCAATAAATTACCTTAATCCTTATACTGCCAAGAATATTTCTATGCTTCGCCCCATACCCCACCCCTGGACATAATCACCTCAACATCTTGGGGAATCAATGGAGACAAGGGAGAAATAAATAAGCAATGCCCAATGCCCAAAATTTAAAATCCTGCCAAACGATATAAAGGTTTCAAACTCAAGGATGATGAGTAAATAGCAATTAAATTGACAAAATCACACTATAAAGAGTGATATTAAGCGATAGATAGCGCTTGTAAAGGACTAACGGGCATGATTAAATCTTGGATGGTGATTGGGGGCGTGGCTTTCTTGGTTGCTTTAGCCGCTAACGTGATTACACCTAGCGATCGCCAATGGTTCAAGCGCTTACAACGACCGAGATGGCTAACTTTTGAGGGTGCAATTCCCATTATCTGGACTGTAATATTTATTTGCGGTGCTTGGTCGGCTTATATTGTCTGGGAAAAAGATCCAGGAAGCAACTCAACCTGGTTAATCATGGGTTTATACTTGCTGTTAGAAATTGTGACCATTGCCTATACGCCTGTAATGTTTCGGCTTCGCAGTCTGAAAGTGGGTACAATTCTCGGTGGCACAGGTTTTGTCATTAGTGCTTTATTGATACTTGCAGTTTTAGGTTTTTCTGGTTGGGCAGCATTGCTATTAGTTCCTTATTTGCTCTGGAGTCCCATCGGTACTTATACCACTTGGCAAATGGCTAGTCTCAATCCTCAAGATGTCTAAGATTCGCACCAAGGAATGATTCAACTTATGCCCTAAATTGTCAAACTTGCAGTGTATGACTTGACAAAATACACAAAATTTGGGTGTCAATATGATTCCATCTTGGATAATAATTGGGGCTGTAACTTTCTTCATTGCCCTTGGTAGTTTCTTGATTACGCCGCGTGATGTTAAATGGTTTGCACGTTTAAGTCGCCCTCACTGGCTAGTTTTTGAGCCACTGATTCCCCTCATCTGGACTGTGATTTTTGTTTGCGGTGCGGCTTCAGCTTATATTGTCTGGCAAAAACATCCCGGAAGTCTAATTACTTGGTTAATAATGGCTTTGTACGTCTTGGTGGAAATTATCACCGTCGCCTACATACCTATAATGCTGAGGTTTCGCAGTCTCAAAGCTGGAGAAATTCTTGGGCTAATCGGTTTGATTTCGGGCGTTGTCCTCGCAATCTGCATTTTACCGATTTCTCCAATGGCGGCGCTGTTACTCCTTCCCTATTTAGTTTGGACTCCTATTGGTACTTACACCACTGAAGAGTTAAAAGAGTTAAATCCTCAAGATGCCTAATTTTAGATTTTGGATTGAATAATCTAAAATCTAAAATTCTTCTGCCTCTTTAACGCATCTATGCAATACGCCCATACCTTGCTGTGACAGGATTGGCTGGATGGGATTGATTATTCAGCCAAGCCCACATTTGATCGCCAACAGAGAAATGCCACCACTCTCTAGGATTGCGTTGAAAGCCGACTTTTAACATTACATCTCGCAACAACTGACGGTGAGCATGATACTGTTGTGCTTCTGGGCGATCGCTATTGGCATAATAATCGGGATGCGATCGCTCTGACATTTCATCAATTGGCGAACCCATATTTACTATTTGCCCAGTGTCATCTACTAGCGTCACATCCACTGCCGCACCTGTACTGTGGGGAGGCGGAGTTTTTTCATCCAAACTTGGTGCAGCCCAAATTTCATAAACCGCTTCCCAAACCTCTTGGCGTTGGCTTGGGGATAATTCCACGTCAGTTAATCCCCTGTCTTGCACTGCTTGAGCGAAGCTGTAATCTACCATAAACTGCTGGACTGCGATCGGGCGATAAGCATCAAAAATTTGGATATGCCAGTTAGGATGCAGCAAATCAAGATAATTTTGCGCTTGGCTCAAATTTTCAATAACGCTTTGACGGAGATAATAAGGAGAGTGTTTGCCATAAGGCGCACCTAATTTTTCGTAAGGATGAGGAGATTCCACCGCAAATAATTCTAAAGGAATCGCCATTAGCGGTTCACCAGACTCGAAAATTGGGATTTGATGATAAGGTCTCATCTAGTCAGCCTCAAAGCGATAAAATCATTTTGCCTCACAATATGCATTAGTAAAAATTTAGGCAATTGCCAAATCATAATGTAAAACATCGTCTATGAATATGCCCTAACAGACTTCAACTTTTATCATTGACGGTTCGTTTGTTCAAAAATGCTTAATCAAAACCAAACACCATTATTAGATGCCTTAAAAGCCAATGCAGCAAGACCTCATGCGCCTTTTTATACCCCAGGGCATAAACAAGGTAAGGGAATTTCTCAACCCTTGGCTGATTTACTTGGTACAAAAATCTTTCGCGCTGATTTAACAGAATTAGCAGATTTAGATAATCTATTTGCGCCCCAAGGCGTTATTCAAGCAGCGCAACAACTGGCGGCTGAAGCTTTTGGCGCTTCGCAAACATGGTTTCTTGTTAATGGTTCTACCTGTGGAATTGAAGCAGCAATTCTCGCTACCTGTGGCATGGGCGATAAAATCATTCTGCCTCGTAATGTCCATTCTTCTGCGATCGCAGGTTTAATTCTCTCTGGTGCAATCCCAATTTTTCTCAATCCTGAATACGATCCAGTTTTAGATATTGCCCACAGCATCACGCCCAATTCTGTAGAATCTGCACTCCAACAACATCCCGACGCTAAAGCAGTGTTGACAGTTTACCCAACATATTACGGTGTTTGCGGAGATTTGAGTGCGATCGCCAATATCACCCATCAATACAATATTCCTTTACTCGTAGATGAGGCACACGGCGCACACTTTGCCTTTCATCCCCAATTACCCACTCCAGCTTTAGCCGCAGGTGCTGATTTAACTGTACAATCCATCCACAAAGTACTTGGTGCGATGACACAAGCATCGATGCTGCATATCCAAAGTGACAGGATAGATTGCGATCGCATCAGTAAAGCTTTGCAACTCGTACAATCTACCAGTCCTAGTTATTTACTTTTAGCTTCTTTAGATGCAGCGCGTCAGCAAATGGCACTCCACGGAAAAATGCTGATGTCTCGCACATTGCAACTTGCTAATGAAGCGAGAACAAAAATCAGTCAAATTCCTGGATTATCTATCTTACAAATTCTTAGCCCCCCTTCTCCAGGGGGGTTGGGGGGATCTCCCGGCTTTCTAGCTTTAGACGAAACGCGATTGACTGTAACTGTTTCTGGTTTAGGTTTAAGCGGATTTGAAGCAGATGAAATTCTGGATGAAAAATTTGCTGTCACTGCTGAATTTGCATCACTACAACATCTCACCTTTATCATTAGCTTGGGCAACACCACAGCTGATATCAAGCAATTAGTGCAAAGTTTGATCGCTCTTGCCAAAGAATATCGCCGAACCAACTTGACTTTGACAAATCCTCACTGGCAGAATCTTTTAACTACACAGGGTTATGCTTTACATTTTTCTCCCCGTGAAGCCTTTTTTGCTGTCAGTGAAACATTGCCTTTAGCACAAACAAGCGATCGCATCTGTGCTGAAATCGTCTGTCCCTATCCCCCAGGAATTCCTGTGTTAATGCCAGGAGAAATCATCACCAACCCTGTACTTAATTACCTACAACAAATCCAAGCAATGGGGGGATTTATCAGTGGTTGCAATGATACTAGCTTCCAAACTTTGAAAGTTGTAAAATAACGTTCTAATTCATAAATTATTGTTGATAAAAATTTAATCCATGCGTCAACAGTAAATATGCGGATAAAGACAAACTTAAGCATAAATACACAGTAATTATACAGCTATGAAACTTCTATGAAAATAGCTAGCAGACTAATGTCATCTTTAATTTATACCCATAGGATCGTATTGATGACTAATAAATCAAAAGATGAAATCAAAAACCTATTATGTTTGGGGAGTAGCAACTCCGATTGTAGTCACTCTAGCGCTAGGTTTCTCAATAAGAGCGAATGCAGTTGAGTTAGGCGCTGCGTCTGATTACAATGTGTTTGTTTTGGGAGATATCACTCAAAAATATACAGATATTGAAGGAAAACTTGCTGCTGGTGGTAACGTTAATTTCGTTGGCGGACTTGGAAGCAGACTTTCTGGCAATAGCGGCAACGTAGTAGTAGCTGGACAAAACTTAACTCTAAGCAACGGTCAAGTTTACCACGGTAATGCTGTCTATGGAGGCAGCGCCAATGTGTCTAGCAATGTGGGATTTCCCCAAGGAACTCTTACCAAAGCTAACCCCATCGACTTCAATGAAACGGGGAAAGAATTGCGAGGGCTATCTCAATATTTGGCAACCTTAACTCCTACTGGTAAAACAACAGTTCAATCTTGGGGTGGTATTAACCTTAGTGGCAGTGGTACTGCTTTCAATGTTTTTAATCTTGCTGGCTCAGATGTCTCCAAGACAAACTATTTTGAAATTAAGGGCGATACAAATTCGACTATTGTTGTCAATATCAGTGGTAAGGATGTATCCCTGAAAAACTTTGCATTTAATATCCTTGGTACAGATAAACAAAAGGTGATCTACAACTTCTATGAAGCGACAAACATAACTGCCAGTGGAATTAGCGTACTAGGTAGTATTCTTGCTCCTTTAGCTAATTTCAATTTTGATAATGGTCAAGTTAACGGCAACGTGGTAGTAGCTTCTTTGAAAGGAAATGGCGAATCTCACAACTATCTGTTTAATGGCGATCTGCCAGATGTCCCAACTAAGTACTACACTAAACCTCCTACCCATACTCAGGTTCCAGAACCGGCAAGTCTTCCAGCTTTAGGATTAATTGCTGTAGTATTTGGTTTATTTCGCAACAGACGCGATCGAGAAATTTGCCTAAAATAATCAGAAATTTTTGGTAGCATAGCGCATGACGCGAACTTGTTTAGATATTTTCGCTCATGCGCTATTTCCTTGCTCCCTACCTTCTACAATAAAGATAGACTTTATTGAGATTTGTATAGTTGGGGAAAAGCTGTCATGGCTCCCGCCGTTTTAATTCAGAATCTGCAAAAACGTTACGGTACAGTGGTTGCCGTTCAGGATGTTTCTTTTCAAGTCGAGCCAGGTGAAATCTTTGGTTTACTTGGCCCCAACGGTGCTGGGAAAACTACAACCTTGCGTGCCTTATGTACGCTGACCACACCGGATGCTGGCAAAATCGAAGTATCTGGCATCTCTGTGTTAGATAATCCGAGAGTGGCAAGACAACGACTAGGCTATGTTGCTCAGGAAGTCGCTATAGATAAGGTGTTAACTGGAAAAGAATTGCTGCAATTGCAAGCAGCACTTTATCACCTTCCACGCGCAGTAGCTAAACAACGCATTGAGACGGTATTAGATTTACTCGGTTTACAAGAATACGCCAATAAAAAGACAGGAACTTATTCTGGCGGTTTACGCAAGCGCCTAGACTTGGCTGCTGGGTTGCTCCATGCACCAGATGTTCTGGTATTGGATGAGCCAACTGTGGGACTTGACATAGAGACACGTTTTGTGGTTTGGGAATTCCTCAGGAAATTACGCGCCTCTGGAACAACGGTAGTAATTACCAGCCATTATTTAGAAGAAATTGACGCTTTAGCCGATCGCGTGGCAATTATAGATCGGGGTGTGGTGATTGCTTCTGGGACACCTTCACAATTAAAAGATCAAGTAGGGGGCGATCGCATCACCTTGCGAATCCGCGAGTTTTCCCCCATTGAGGAAGCAGAAATTGCCAAAAACCTCTTGCAAACTTTGCCCTTTGTCCAAGAAGCGATCGTCAACAGCGCTCAAGGTAATTCCCTCAACTTAGTGGTGACACCTCAAAACGATGTTCTCATCAATATACAGCAAGTGCTGAATACTGCTGGCTTGCCCATATTTGGCATTGCCCAATCTCGCCCCAGCCTTGATGACGTTTACCTGGCAGCTACAGGACGCACCCTGATGGATGCAGAACTCGCAGCCGTTGCCACTCGCGATCCTAAGGCTGAGAAAAAGCAGCTTATGAGATAGGGGCATGGGGAATGGGGAAGAACGAAGGGAGCAGGGAGCAGGGAGCAGGGGGAGAAGAACTATTAATATATTACCTAATTCCCAATTCCCAATCCCCAATTCCCAATCCCCAATCC
>NZ_NOLI01000097.1:0-30452 GCF_002245975.1 Nostoc sp. 'Peltigera membranacea cyanobiont' 213
TATTTGAACTGGATGAATCCACCTTTTATCTCCGTTAACGAGTATTTGAACTGGATGAATCCACCTTTTATCTCCGTCAACGAGTATCTGAACTGGATGAATCCACCTTTTATCTCCGTTAACGAGTATTTGAACTGGATGAATCCACCTCTGAACTCCGTTAACGAGTATTTGATACTCATGCAAATTCCAGCAATTTTCACAAGCGTGGAATACACATAATTGTAGGGGCACAATATATTGTGCCCCTACGCGTGTAGTCTATTCAATTGAAAACCGCTGTAATCCTTAGCCAGATGCAACCTAATTAATCTTAATTTTCGATTTTTTCTTGGCAATCTGAGCTGAAATCAAAACTTTGACATTCTCTAGCTTCCGACAATTGCCTAACCGTATTACCAGGCTGATAACTTATCAAAGTTCCCGCAACCGCAGCCAGTGTAACAACAGTAGCTAGTCCCAACAAAGTAGCTCGTTTTCTAGGTTTGATTGTCCTGATTAAATTATCTATCCCAGTCGCACTACCAACAACCTCAATTGTCCCAAGTGCTTTTAAAGCAATAGCCGCATTAGCATAGCGACGTTTTTGGTTACGTTCCACCATTTTCATCAACCACCACCGGAAACGCGGACTGATTTGAGGAACTAATTGCTGGAAATTAAAGCGATAGTTATCATCAATTAATTTGCCAATCTCAACAGAACGGGTATTAGTAAGTAAGCAAATTAGTGTTGCTCCTAAACTATATAAATCTGATGCCTCAGTTAGGGAATGACCAAATTGTTCTTCTGGAGGCATAAAACCTGAGGTTCCGGCGACAAAGCTGCTCAGAGCTACTTTCGCACCCTGTATCCTAGCCAATCCAAAATCAACCAGGTAAGCATTTAGTTCTTCATCGACCAAAATATTCTCTGGCTTAATATCCCGATGAATAATTGGGGAAACTTGCTTTTGCAGATAAACCAAAATTTCTAAGATTGACAGAGCAATTTGCTTAATTTCTTCAGGATGAAAGCTGCGTTTTAATCCCAAAGATGGAGCATTTTTGTATTCCTGTACTAAATAAAAAGCTCCTGGCATTTCAAAGGAATCTACATAGCGAGGGATGCGGGAATGATTCAGTTGTTTCAAAATTTCAATTTCGCGCTCATAAGCTTTCACGCCTGATAAATCAGCACTTGCACGAGCAAAACAAAACTCTTTAATCACCACCTGTTCATTAGAGTCGAGGACATTAGCTAGATATGTAATCCGTCCCCCTTCTCTATTGCATCCTAGTTCGCTGATAACTTGATAGCCTTGTTCAGAAAAATCTGGATGGTGATTTAAGGGAATTACCCCTTTATATCCATTGTGCATATCAAGCTCCATTACACACCAAATGAGTTCGATTATGTCAAGGTGCAATTAAAAAATTAAGAGCGACTTACCCAGATTGCTAGCCCCATTTTTACCACGCCTGGGCCAAGGTGCATTGGCAGAAAATTTTGCATCTTGGCACGAAATTATCACCTTTGCGCTAGCCAATCGACAATCTGGGCATTAACAATATCTGGAACCTCATCATGGGGACAATGACCGGCATTGGGAATGGGAACAATTTTGATATCTTTGCCATTCTCACGCGCCTTTTCGTAAATCTTGGCCCCGGTAATTGGTGTCCAGGGATCGTCAGCACCCCAAATTACTAATAAGGGACGTTCGACTTTGGGCAAAAGTTCCTCTGGGCTAGGGCCAGGAGGCGCTGTGAGAATGGAAGCGAAGACTTGTTGCGCTCCTGGGTCGCAAGAGGGAGTATAAAGTAAATCAACTAATTCATCGGTGACGGCTTGGCGATCGCGGTAAACTTGGTAGAGGGTACGGCGAATTTGGGCTTTTTGACGGATGCGGTTATAGACAAATTTACCTGTAATTGGCGATCGCACAAACCGATTAAAAGCTGCCATTACCATCCGTAGCGGCGGGTTCAATTCGTGAGGACGATGACTCAACCCACCCGCAGAGTTAATCAAAATCCCACCAGCAGCAATTTTAGGATGTTCTACCAGCACAATTAAGCTCAAAAGTGCGCCAATGGAGTTGCCAATAAATACAGCAGGTTCGTGTATATGTGCGGTGCAGAAATCTTTCAGCAGTTCTACCCAAACTTCCACACTGTAATCAATAAGCGCTTTATCGGAACCACCAAAACCTAAAAGGTCTATAGCAAATACCTGGTAGCCAGCATCAGCTAAAACTGAAATATTTTTGCGCCAGTGTCCAATGGAAGCACCGAAGCCGTGAACCAGTACTAGAGGTCGTCCAGTACCCATGACAGTGTACTGGATTTTGTAACCCTGCCAAGTCCAAAAGAATTTTTCAAAAGCGTCTTGGGTTGCAAGCTGCTGTGTAGTTACAGTCATTATGAAGATTAATAAAGTCTTTCTTTAATATAGTAATGTTCTGTTGCCTTATAACTCCTCACCCAGGACTGATTAGATGTTAGTTCCACAATTACCAAGGGATTAATAAGTCAAAAGGTATTTAGTATCCCTTGACTTTTTAGACGAATGGTAGTGTGAGATGAAATACATTAATCAAAGTTACTTTGCTCAAATAAGCAAATTTGTTCTGGCTGTAACCTCTGTGGCCATATTTTCGCCAATAGCTTCTGCATCTGCCGCTTTAGGGTTCCCTACCACCGTTGCCCAAATATCTGATAATTCCTCCACAGGCCAACAACTTTTAGCTGATAAAAAAGTAGAAAGAAGGAGTCACACTCAGGTAAGTAGTAGTAAAGTTTCGGCAAAAGGGAGAAAGACAGGTTTTAGCCTGGCAATTTGGCAACCAGCAAATAATTTTTCCGAAGTAATTGCCCGTATTTCTGTCAAGAGTAAAAGCGATAAGAATTATTTACAAGAGCGGTTTTTGGGCGATTACAAGTACAAGATTAAGCAAAAAGCAAAATTTGTTAAGGGATTAAAAGCTAGCGATCGCATCGTCGTGCGATTATATGATACTCAAAACCGCTTTATTGGCTACACCGAATTTGAATGTTTGTCGGCAAATACCACAGTTAACCTGATTTTGTCAGCTAAACCTAATGAATACCAAGTCGTTCGCACTGTTTATGGTGTCGATGCTGACCAAGATGGGAGTATTGATGCAGGTAAGACCACTTACGACTACTTCACTCAAGTCAGGAACCAACGGGTTATTTTCTTGAGCAGTTCTCAAACCTTCCAAGGTAATCAGTTCCAGGTAGAGAGTTTATCACCAATTTCAGCAAGCAGTGTTTATCCTCTCTCTTTTACTCAAGGTGAGTTTGCTTTAGTGCGCCAGTCGTTTCTTAACGTCTTTAGTTCCGATTTAGCAGAGGTTTTGCAAGCGAATCCAGGTAGTTTGGTGCAGGTGACTGAAGTCAGCGATAACTCTAGCTACGACATTAGCCAAATGCTAATGAACTATCGCAAAATCAGTATGTCTCGCAGTCTGCAAGCTGGTTTTTCTGATGTTTCGGTAAACCACTGGGCTAAAAGTTTTATTACCAAATTGACAGCAATGGAAATCCTCGAAGGTTTTCCTGATGGGACCTTCCGCCCAGATGCACCGGTAACTCGTGCCCAATTTGCAGCAATGCTACGGAAAGCTTTTGCTAAGGGAAAAACTCGCCAAGCGATCGCTTTTAAGGATGTCTCAACTCAAAATTGGGCTTACAATGCCATCAGCGAAGTTTATCAAATGGGCTTTTTAAACCCTGTTGTTGACAAGGATTTTAACCCCAGCCAAAAGCTTTCTCGCCTTGATATTTTGGTAGCATTAGCGCAAAGATTAAATTATCAAGCTAGTGGTTATACGGATACAATCTTATCTGTTTACAGCGATGCAAATACTATTCCTCGTGAATATCGCAGTTTAATTGCTGCCTTGACACAACGCGGTATAGTCGTCAACTATCCCAATGTGAACTTGCTAAATGCTGAACAGATAGCAACCAGGTCTGAAGTCTCTGCTTTGCTATACCAAGCCTTGTCTAGCACTGGAAAAGTAGCAAATATCTCCTCGGAGTACGTGGTTGGACAACAGCAAGTTGCAGTTGACGGGCAGACTGAAACTTCGGCGCAGCGCATGAAACTGCGTCGCCATTGTAACCAAGGAATTGGTAATGGTGCTGAGGGCTGTTACCCAAGCAATTCCCATCCTCACGGTGGTAGTAATGATGAAGGTGGACGGACTCCTGGTAATAGGTAATACCATTTTTTTAAGAGACGCGATTAATCGCGTCTCTTGCTTGCTCAACCCCAAGAAAGCTGACACGATTGATAATGAAGGTAGGCGTTATCTTCACAAAATTTACGAAATTTATGTTTTTAACTTGGTTCGACAGCAACTCTTGGTTATTGGAAATCGGCGGGAAACGGATACTAATTGACCCTTGGCTGGTTGGTTCGTTAATTTTCAGCAATTTGGATTGGTTATTTAAAGGTTCGCGATCGCAAAATCGCCCCATACCAGATAATATTGATTTGATTCTGCTGTCTCAGGGTTTAGAAGACCACGCTCACCCACCAACGCTAAAGCTACTCGACCACAGCATCAAGGTTGTAGCTTCTCCCAATGCAGCCAAGGTAGTACAGCAGTTAGGTTACACCCAAGTTACAGTATTGGCTCATGGTGAAACTTTCAATTTAAATAATCAAGTTGAAATCAAAGCTTTTCCTGGTTCGCCCATTGGCCCCACTTTGATAGAAAATAGTTATCTTCTCAAAGAATTGGAGAGTGGTCTAACTGTATACTACGAGCCTCACGGTTATCATTCTCCACAACTCCAGCAAGCTGCACCTATTGATGTAGTGATTACACCGTTTATTGACATGACACTACCTTTGCTTGGGTCGATTATTAAAGGCAAAAATAGTTCTTTAGAAGTAGTAAAATCATTAAAGCCTCAAGTAATATTACCTACGGCGGCTGGTGGGGATGTGACTTTTGAGGGAGTGCTGATGAAACTTATTCAAACTAAAGGAAGTGCTGAAGAATTTCGTTCGTTACTTGAGAAAAACAATCTGGCGACGCGCGTACTTGAGCCGAAACCAGGCGATCGCTTTGAACTACCATTAGAAAAACGAGCATTAGCAATCTAAGTTGCACCTAGCCCTAGCAGATTATAAATCAAGTTTTTCAACCCGCGCAGGCGGGTTTCGTCTGTATAGCCGCAACTTCTAGTCGCCAAGGCTTTATAAATTATCTTGTATATACTTCTCTAATCGGAAAAGGAATTTGAATTCCTGCTTGCTGATAGCGTTTGTGTAATTTTTTCACAAATAGATGTTTACCAATTCGTTGATCGAAGTATTCGCTGACGCGCATATAAAGCGTAAAATCTATACTAAAATCATTAAAAGTATGAAATCTGATATATGGTTCGCTGTCTTTTAATTCCGGTGCAATTTCTCGCATGACTTCTTTGGCCACTTCTACAGTCACCTTTTCAACTTGTTCCAAATCGCTATCATAACTTACACCCACATCCATTGTTAAAGTAATTTCCTTTGCAGGTAAATGATAGTTGGTGAAAATCGCCGAAGATAACTTAGAATTAGGAACAATGACTACATTATTTGACATTTCTTTAATTGTCGTGTTGCGCCAAGAAATATCTATAACATATCCCTCATGTCCAGCATCTAATTTTACATAATCTCCAGTTCTAACTTGCTTAGAAATAATTAAGTAAAAACCAGAAAACAAATTTGCGAGTGTGTCTTGAAGTGCCAAACCAACTGCTAAACCACCAATACCTAAAGTTGTGACTATTGGTGTAATTTGAACACCTAATGTTTGCAGTATAATTAATGTTCCCAAAACGAAAACAGTAGTCTTAGCAAGGTTAGAAATTAGTGATGTGGGAACCCCTTCGGCTCTGCGAATAAATAAATCAACAAAACCAGCAGTCAATCTGGCGAAGACTAAGGTTACTGAATACAGCAGTGCGATCGTTATAATCTGGTGCAGGACGTTGGTAATATCTGGTTTGAGGGGAGAACTCAGAATTGCCCAAAAAAAACCGCTAAGGACAAACCAGATAAAGGTCATACGATGCAGGGAATGAAATATAATATCACCCCCGGCAATTCGTTTATGATTAACGAATGTTTCCAGTTTTTTGAAGATAACTTTTTCACCAATTATTCCAGCCAGTAAGCCAGCGAGAATAAATGCTATCGGCGTAATCCATTCCATCATATCGATTTAAAATTTTGATTTTTAGATTTACGAGAGCAGCATTTTGCTGTGATTATGGCTAAATTTTACCTTGTTGTCGGATTAGCTGCTTGAGATTTTCTTTCCTTATGGACTTGCCAATTATTTACCACCCAGATTATATTGCTCCCTTACCTGAAGGACATCGCTTTCCGATGTCTAAGTTCCGACAACTCTATGAATTGCTGTTAACTGATGGTGTAGCGAATCAAGAACAATTTCACACCCCCGAACGTCCGCCACTAGAATTGATAGAGTTAGTCCACACCCCAAGCTACGTTCAAGCTTACTGTGAAGGAACCCTAGACCCCAAAGCACAGCGCCGCATTGGTTTACCTTGGAGTCCAGCATTAGCAAATCGGACTTGTGTAGCGGTAGGTGGTACGATACTCACTGCGAAACTGGCACTAAGTCAAGGTTTAGCTTGTAATACGGCTGGTGGAACTCATCATGCCTTTCCCAATTATGGTTCTGGTTTTTGTATTTTCAACGATTTAGCGATCGCTTGTCGCGTTTTACAAAAATTCGGACTTGTCCAAAAAATCCTAATTGTCGATTTGGATGTCCATCAAGGAGATGGCACAGCTTTTATCTTCCAAGACGACGACAGCGTTTTTACTTTCTCCATGCACTGCGAAGTCAATTTCCCCGGTACAAAACAAAACAGCGATTTGGATGTTCCTTTGCCGGTGGGAATGGAAGACGACGCTTATTTACAAACCTTGGCGAATTACCTAGCAGATTTATTGTCTAAAGTCAAGCCAGATTTAGTATTTTATGATGCAGGTGTTGATCCTCATATAGGCGATCGCTTGGGTAAATTAGCCTTAACCGATGCTGGGATTTTTCGCCGTGAAATGCAGGTTTTAAGTACCTGTATGAGTAGCGGTTATCCCGTTGCTTGCGTCATTGGCGGCGGTTATGCTGATGACATGAAATCTTTAGTTTGGCGGCATTCCCTGCTGCATCGCGCCGCTAGTGAAGTTTATCAGCAGTACAAATTATAGTAATTTAATAAATACTACTTAAACTCGTAACGTATTTAAACGCAGAGTCTTACCAAATTTAACTCATAGCAAATCGTACTAAAATAATACTTTGCACTCCTCTGCGCTTACCTTTACGCCCCTCTGCGTTTAAATCTAAACCCTCAATTGTTAACTGGATGAACAACGGCAAACTCAGAGTCTACGAACTAGCAAAAGAATTAGATTTAGATAGCAAGAAGCTATTAGTAATTTGTGAAAAACTTAAAATTGCAGTAAAAAGCCATACCAGTGTAATTCCAGAATCCGATGCAGAACGTATTCGTGTAGCGATAAGTAAACTAACAGCAAAATCCTCGAAAACTAAAACAACCTCTGAAGATTGGGGCTATACGTTTATAGCTTCAGCAATTGATAGTTTCATCCGCCATCTTGAAGGTGAGGCTGCCCTCAAATCATATTCTGATTTTAGAGAGCGCCGCGATCGCGCCAATGAGTTAATGTATGAATGTGTAGGTAAAAAACCTTGTCTATTTTATGTGCGTCGCAAAGGCGCGGGAAAAGAAGCAAGAGAAGAAATTTGGGATTTGACAATAGCAACAGACTCCGATGATTCTCCATTACCCGCAAGACTTGACAAGCTCAGAAAAACATTAGGATTTAGAGCAGCTGTACAAAAAGATGGCCGCGACGGCTTAAAAATACTTTCGGCTCAGTTATTACAACCATCACGGGGACACGCCGACAGCTATGCTATACCTTGTCGCTTGCGTTTACTGGCTAATCATCAGCATCATCTCGATATTCCGCAGGCGACATTAAAACGTATCGCCGCCGCACCAGTTTGTGGCGAAAATGTGCCTACAGAAGATCAGCTGAAAGCTTGGAAAGCGTTTTTGCAAATTGAAGAAAAAATTGCTAAAGCGCGTCAATTTTGCGTGCGTTATGTAAGTCATAACTATAACTTCAAAAGACGAATTAGTTTTGAGATTGATGTATCTTCAGCCACCCTTGATGGCTTTTATCA
Organism: Nostoc sp. 'Peltigera membranacea cyanobiont' 213; assembly: GCF_002245975.1. Lineage (NCBI taxonomy): Bacteria > Bacillati > Cyanobacteriota > Cyanophyceae > Nostocales > Nostocaceae > Nostoc > Nostoc sp. 'Peltigera membranacea cyanobiont' 213. Next base: position 8,258 of record NZ_NOLI01000097.1, read on the forward strand.
AAATTCCCTCGAAGTAGATAATTTTTGGGAACGAGCAAGACGCACAAAAAACGAAGATTTAAAACTTTTTGAAACTGCTCCTGTCGGCAAAAATTGGATTAGCGGTCGTCAATTAGGCACTGTTGAAGAAGTTGATATCAACCGTGGTATTATCAGCCTCAGACTAGAACGCGACTTAGCTGAATTTATGGCAACAGAGCGTTATAAATTACCAGATAAAGGATTTTTGTGTTTCGAGGCAGTTGGTGATATTCAGCAAATTCAGCGTAAGAAAAAAGCGTTAGATGATTTGAATAATGGTTACACCCAAAATCCCTATCTGGGTAACTTTTTATTCGATGCTTCTCAGGCTAGACAAATCAAAACCACTGTTGAACTTCAACCACAAGATTTACTATTATCTTCTGCTAATCCAGGTCAAAAAGCAGCAGTAGAAAAGGTACTTGCCGCTAAGGATCTTGTTCTCATTCAAGGGCCGCCAGGTACCGGTAAAACTACCGTAATTGCCGAGATTTGCTATCAAATAGCCCTTCGAGGTGGACGTACCTTAATCGCTTCTCAAGCGAATTTAGCAGTAGATAACGCCCTGAGTAGATTAGTTCATAACCCAGTAATTCGGGCTGTACGCAAGGGTAGAGCCGAAAAAGTTGGTGAAGAAGGACAGCCATTTTTAGAAGACCAAGTGATTGGCAGATGGCTAGAAAATACAGCTTCTGACTGCGAAAACAACATTACACAACGGCTCGAAAACATCAAAATTTTCAGCCAATTACTGGCATCATCACAAAGATTCACATACTACTTTCAAGCAGAAGAAGAATTCAATCAACAACAAACTAAATTCAATAAAAATAAGTTAAAGATAGAAACAAACTTTAAAAATCAAGAACAATTTTACAACGAAATTGTAGAAAAAAAGAATAACGTTGAATCTCTAATTGCAGGTCTGGAAAATATACTTAATACTGCACCAAATATTAACTGGGAAGTTCCAGAAGTTACAGATTTTTTGCCACTTCTGAAGCCATACACAGAAGGTAATAGTTTAGTAGAAGAATTTTTAGCAAATGTTCGTCAAACGATAAAATATACTAATGAACTTGGCTTTGTGCGTCCAGCGCTTGGTGCTTTTGGTTTAGCAGTTTGGTTGCGTGAAACTGTAGCAACAGAAAAGTCAGGATTTAAAACTGCTTTGACTCATGCTGAAGAGGCTAGTAAAGCCATCTTAGAAGTTGCAGCATCAGTGGAGGTTGTCAAACAAAATTTTGCATTATTAAATCAGGTACAACCAGATTATCAGAAATATCTTGCCAAACTGCAAAACCTACAGCAAACAATCCAAATTTGGGAAAATCGCCAACGGGAAATTGATTATATTATCTCAGCAGTAAAAGAATGGAAATCTACAGCACCTTCTCATCTGTATCAAACTTTGAAAGATTGTCAGCAATCAGGTTTACCACTCACAGAGAATTTAGTGGACTTACCGCTAGGTTTGTTGATGTTTGCTAATACATTAAAATTACCAATAGTACCAAAAACTTACAAAATTAACCTACCAGAATGGGAGTTATTGATAAAAGCGATCGCTTATGAAATAGACGGAGGTTTTACTGACAGACGGGGTAAACAACATAATTTTAGCTATTTTTTACAAGAAAATTTTAGTCAGATTCCAATGGTGCTATCAAAGAGCGATCGCAATCAATGGCAAGAAACCTATCAACAGTTTAGCAACTATCAGCTACTCAACCCCAAACAGCGAAAATTACTGGTTGAGAATACCCAGGTTTTCTTAATTAGATTGCAACGGACTTATGGCGCATCATGGGAATGGAATAACATCGATTCTACTCTCACCCGAATTACCCAAGAATTACTAGATACTATCCTTGTAAATGCCCGCCAATGCGTTTTAAAAGTAAAAACCGAAACTGAACAACAGCTACAGTATTTACAAAGACAATTAAATGAACTTCAGAAAAATGAAATCAGCCAACAGCAAATATCCATTACTCAAGCTGAGGTAGAAAAATCACAACAAGACGCTAATTTGCAACTTGGAAGAGTTATTAATATCTTGCAAGAACTTAATCAACAAAATATACCTGCTCAATTACGGATTTTAACCGAAAAATATCTCGCAACCCAATCAAATATTTGGGAAAATCCGCAAGAATTTTCAAATCAAGTTAATTATTGGGTAACTTCCATCAGTCAGCTTGAAACCTTAGTTTCATCATTAGAACCTTTTGCTGTGCTAGAGATGATTAAAAATTCTCTTTATGAGCATTTATCAAAGCTAGAAGAAGAAACTAAAACTTCTCTACAGCAGCTTCAAAAATTACAACTTAGCCTGCGTGAAATAGAAGAAAAATTACAACCACAACCATCAGATAGTTTAATAGAAGAAAGAAATTGGTGGTTGACAGAATGGCAAAAAATACCGGATAAGTTTAAACCAGAGAATTTTGCTACTGACTTGTTTAATATAGAGTTATTGCGCGGTATCAATATTCAGTTTGAATTTTGGCAGAAGGAACTCGAAAAAGACGAAATTTATCTCAAAAAATATCAGAATTTTGTGCAAGATTGGATTGGAAAATTAAGACAGCCAAATGAGCGCGATCGCGACGATTTAAGGCGCATATATTTAGATAATGCTAACGTCGTCGGTATAACATGCGTTCAAGCTGCAAGTAGAGGTTTTTCGGAAGAATTTAAATCCTTTGATGTTGTCATTATTGATGAGGTTAGTAAGTGTACTCCACCAGAGTTATTAATCCCAGCTTTGAAAGGCAAAAAGTTAGTCATGGTAGGCGATCATCGACAATTACCACCCATGCTTGATACTAGCACTGTAGAAGAAGTTGCTCAGACAATGGGCAATACACGAGACGAATTACAATTTTTAGAAGAATCGCTATTTAAAAGTCAGTTTGAATCGGCTGATGAAAGCATTAAACAAATGCTGACTACACAATATCGAATGCATCCATTTATTATGGGAGCAATCAATCAATTTTATGATGGTAAACTAGAATCTGGAATTTTGGAGCCGGACACAAAACGCGCACATCATTTAGCAAGCGAAATTATCCAAGAATCTCAGCATCTTATTTGGGTAAAAACGCCTATTGAAAATCAGTTTTTAGAGCAACGAAATGGAACTTCTTACTTTAATCCTCTAGAAGTTGATGCGATTGAACGTCTGTGTCAGCAGTTTGAGAACACTTGGGCTGAGAAAGTTGCCAATGGTGAACCAAAAAAAGAAATCGCTGTAATTACATTTTATGGCGCTCAATTAAGAAAAATTGATGAACGTCTGCAATCTGAACTTTTCCCTTCGCTAGAAATTCGTACTGGTACTGTAGACCGATTTCAAGGAATGGAACGACCTGTTGTAATTGTGAGTATGGTTCGCAACAATAGTAAAGGAGATGTGGGATTTGCTAAGAAACCAGAACGGGTAAATGTTGCATTTTCTCGCGCTCAAGAACTCCTGATAATTGTGGGTTGTCATAATTTATTTACCCATCAATCAGGTAAAGTCGGAAGTATGTATTCTGAAGTTTCAAATATTGTGAATCTTCATAAAGGTTTTGTTGATATTTCTGGCCTATTTTGCTAAACTTATTTACAGGTTTTCTAACCAAAATTGTGATTTTTCAATGAAAGGAATAGGGGAAAAGTAGTTTTCTTTCTTGTACCTATGGTTTAGCGGATCTTCATACAGAATTGGTATGAGTAAACCAAGTCAGGACTTACTCAAAAAAGTTCTGAAGTAGCGTTAATTCATGAATTAACGCTACGACAAATCAGGTTTTTGAGAGAATTTTGCGTAAGTCCTACAAGTTTATCTATTAAGCCTCGATCGCAGGGTTATAATCATCTGGATTATTAAAACCTGCAATCCAAGCGGCTGCTTGATGGCAAGTCTGCATGTGAGGGGGGACGCGCAAGATATGAATATGTCCTGTGGATGGACAGGTGACTTTCAAAACCATAAACGGCTCGTCATCTTCAAAAGGAATGTAGACTAGTTGACGTTCTCCACCAGCATCACGATCGCGATCGCGGATCAATCCTCCCACTTGCTGCAAAAATGTCTCGTATCCCAGGCGTTCAATCAGCACGCGCCGCAACTCAACATTTTCCACATTGAGGATATCTTGTCCTGTTAGAGACTGGGATTCAAAGGCAATCTTATCTGTCACCTGCACGCCTCGCCAGCGCCAGACAAAACCATGCCCAGCAGATACACTGTTAATCCCACTTCCAGCCAACTCAATCCAAGAGGTAACGTGGAGTCCTTTGGGAAGAGTTGTGAGGTTTACACAGTCGCTGATATCAAGACTTTCACAGGTGAGATTTTCAGGGAGATTGTAAAGATCGAACGCACCGCTTAAATCCAGATGACCTAAAACACGCATTCCATCCCAGGCGTGATGCTCAAGGATAAGTTTTCGAGCATATTCAGCTGATACAGGCTCGTGACTTTGCTTTGGGCGCTGCAAAACTTGTTTATTCGGCACGCGTCCATTCGACATAATTTTGAGCATTAGTCTATCACCTCTACATAAGCATCAGGTCGATATTCGCGTTGTTTCCAGACGCGGTAAAGCCCTTGGGGTAATTCAATCGCCCGATGTTCTTCATGAACTAAAGTAGCACTTGCTTCTTTAACCTCAAGAAAAAGCTCACTACCATGTACCCACAACTGAACAGCATCAGATTGCTGAATGCGATGGCTATGTCCTGTAACTTCACCATGAGCAAGAGTAGCACCTACACCCTTCTTAGCACCAACAGGTAAGCTAGCAATATGCCCGATCAAAACGTCACCATGTCTGTAAAGAATACTATCTTCAGAGTTCTTGCTGTTCTTAAACATCTTTTTTATATAATTACGAATTACGAATTACGAATTACGAATTACTAACGCCCCTGTCTCAAACCTCTTTCCATAAGCATCTGAGGTTCGATATTCTCAACTTTAGGTATCGCTTCTAACTGAGGAATCCCAGCGATCGCATCAGCAATATTACCCGATCGGGCACGCAACCAAGCGGTGTGAGGTGCATAGTTAAGGCTTTGTGTTATTTCGTAACCCGCTCGATTAATTAGCTCGCGTTGCGACTCCGCATCAACGCCTTCAGCAAAGCGGATAAAAACCAGTCCAGTTGGTACAGCTAAAGAACCATTGGGTTGGACTGTGTAAATTGGAGTCAGTGTATTGGGTTCTGATGGATTTGGTTCGCCTGAAAAAACTGCGTAGGCGTAGCCCGTCACACCATCGTTAAGTTGTAAAATTGCTCCTGGTGCCACCGTCTTGGGCTGATTATAATGTATTGCATAGTACCCAGACTTACGAGTGTAGGATACAGCAGTGAAATCGCTACCAACACGAATTTGTTCAGGATACTCAGAAAAATAGTCGTTTTGAAATCTCACTTCAGAAATCAGGGGTAAAGAGTACACCTGGAGAAAATACTCAGCCGGAAAATAAAGCATCTTTCTTAAGTTCTAATGATGTTATAGCGTTTTTTAGTGGTGTGGAATACAAATTTTTGATCGGAATGCAAGCTATATGCCCCTAATGATAGTGAAGATTGTTAAAGCAACCTAACTTTGAATCCTCTCTTTTCTGGAAAGACGAATCGAAGGTTTGTATGAACTTTAGAGAGATTAAATCCTGTTCAAGCTGTATATTTTTAATGTCGTAATACACATATAACACGTAAATTACCTACACCGATTTGGGGTACCAAATGCGGAGTAGGCTTTGTCCCAGATTTCACCACCAGTCGGAAACAAACTAAGTTGTCCTACGCCACTTCCTACAAACTCCTCCATCCCCGCAACGCAGTGGCTCTCCAACAAGCAAGCAATCCCCGGAACTTCAGGGTTGTTTACAGAAACCCCCAAAACTGCAATGTTTAGCGCAGCATTAATATCAGCATCATGCTCAAAACCACAATGCCCACACTTGAAAGACTTATTAGAACGATAGGATTTACCTTTGACCGGATGCACATGGTGACATCGGGAACAGGTTTGACTCGTGTAGGCAGGTGGAACAAAGACAACTGGCACACCTGCGATATTTGCTTTGTAATCAACAAACATCCGCAATTGGTAAAAAGCCCAATTATTGGTTCTACGTCGTTCTGTCTTAGTACGTGGTTTTTGATTGAGCGATTGTCTGATATTGGTCAAATCTTCAAAAGCCAAAGCAGAGTTACTTTGTTTGGCATCTTGAACCAACTGTTTCGAGATATTGTGATTCAACCACTTTTGAAACCTTTGTTCTCTCCCAGAGAGCCTTCTCAACAGTTTTCTAGAACTGCGAGTGCGTTTGGATTGAACATTAGCCCTGACTTTACTGTATCGGTCACGAGTATTTTGAATCTGCTTACCACTCCAAGAATCACCATTAGAAGTGGTGGCTATATCGCGCCTGCCCAAATCGACCCCAATTACTTTGCGAAAAGTCTGTGCGTCCTGGTCTCCGGGCGCAGAACTTTTCAAGACGGGTGTTTTACCTGTGGGGTTGGTAAGCAGGTCAACACAGATATTGATGTAGTAGTCGCCGTGTTTTGTTTTGTTGAGAGTAGCAGCCGTTGGGGATTGCCCTTTAAGCAATGCCAGCTGGTAGTTACCAATACTCAACTTGAACTTTTTACGGCCACACATCAAGGTAACGCCCACAGTTTGCAATTCTTCCAAGTACTGAAAAGTTCGAGCATCCAAGTTAATAGACGTTGGTCTAAATTTGTGGACTTGTTTAGCTGCTTTAGCATTACCAATCACACGGCGGATAGCTTGACAAACGTGATTTGCCTTAATGCCCGTCGCCTCACGTACTGGCTTATAAACCAAGTGGTGAAGCTTGGTGGTATTCCAGCATTTCTCGCGTTTGGCAACCTCCAATATCTGATTGCAAGCATCAGCAAATCCCTGCAAAGTGCGGTCTATTTCAGAGTGCAACTCTATAGGGACTTGAATTTTGCATTTTACCGATATTGTTTGCATTGTACTTGCATTATAACTCATCCAATTATATCAGAAAACACAATACTGAGTACAGTTTTGGTGGGAGTCTCCTGGAGGTTTAGATGAAATAAAAAGCATATATAAACTAAAGGTAAGTGCAAACTGCATGTACCATGTAGCCAGCTTTAAAAGTAAGTCCTAATGCAGTTTCCCAATTCCCAATTTTCAAAATATTTAGGAGATTAAAATATGGTTCAGGTTCGCTATGGTGGACAAAACGGTAAACAGTATGAACTTGCGATCAGTGACGAACACGTTGTAGTGCGTACCGAAAGCCGCAGTACTATTGTCGGTGCAAGACCGTTTGAAGTCGCGCCTGTGTCACCCACGGCTCGTAGCATCCTCAATCAATTCGAGTTAACAACGCGGTTTCGGCAAGCGGGTGTAGAAATTCTGCAAGCGAAAGTTCCGAATCAAGGTGTGGCTCTGCGCGATCGCGCCCGTGAAATTCTCAATCAAGAGTCTGAAGTCCAATTTGCCGGACGTGTCCTCATCGATCCAGTCTCTAGTCAACCAGTAATTTACACCGAAAACCTCTTTGTTAAATTCGATAACGAAGAAGAATCAAGCGTCTGCCAAGAGGTATTAAGACGTTACAACTTAACAATTAAACGCCAACTTGAATATGCACGGAATACTTACTTTGTCAATGCACCTGCAAATACTGGTATAGCCATCTTTGACATTGCCGAGCGACTTTTGAATGAAGAATCAGTTGAACTGTGTCATCCTGAACTAGTGCGTGAATCACGCCAACGTCAGGTTTTCCCGCAACAGTGGCACTTAAAGCAAACAACAATTAATGGTAAGGTAATTAACGCCCATGCCAACGTTGAGGCCGCTTGGAAGTTGAGCGATGGCACAGGGGCAATTATTGCAATTATCGACGACGGTGTGGATCTCGATCATGAAGAGTTCCGTTCCTCTGGAAAGATTGTTGCCCCGCGTGATGTCACACGTAAAAGTGACAATCCCAGACCCGGAAACGACAATAACCACGGGACAGCTTGTGCCGGAGTAGCTTGTGGAAACGGGAAATTTGGTGCATCTGGTGTAGCACCGGGTGCAAAACTGATGCCGATTCGTTTAGCTTCATCGTTGGGTTCACAGGATGAAGCAGATGCTTTTATTTGGGCGGCTCAAAATGGTGCTGATGTTATTTCTTGTAGCTGGGGCCCAGCAGATGGTGTTTGGTTTGAGCCAGACGATCCTCTACACAAGCAAAAAGTCCCTCTGCCTGACTCTACAAGACTGGCTATGGACTTTGCAATTAATAAAGGGCGCAACGGCAAGGGATGTGTAATTTTATTCGCGGCTGGTAATGGTAACGAAAGCGTGGATAACGATGGTTACGCTAGTTACCAAAAGGTGATTGCTGTCGCAGCTTGTAACGACTTCGGCACGAGAAGCGCTTACAGCGACTTTGGTCAAGCGGTGTGGTGTGCCTTTCCCAGTAACAATGGTGATAGTTCTCAAACCCCTGGAATTTGGACAACCGATCGCGCTGGTGTAGTTGGCTATAATTCGGGTAATCGGAATCTGGGTGATGCGGGAGGTAACTACACAAGCGAATTCGGCGGAACTTCCAGTGCTTGTCCCGGTGCGGGTGGGGTAGCAGCCTTGATTATTGCCAGAAACCCAAATCTGCGTTGGGATGAAGTACGAGATATTATAAAACGCTCCTGCGATCGCATCGATCGAGCTGGAGGTAAATATGATGCCAATGGTCGCAGCCCTTTCTATGGTTACGGTCGAATGAATGCTCTTAAAGCTGTAGAATTGGCCAAGCCGGCGCAAACATCGCCCATTACTATATTCAAGGCAGTGCAAGATATCCCCATTAACGACTTGCAAACATCAACATTGTCGTTGGCGATCGCTAATACCACCCTCCTGAAATCCATCAAAGTTAATGTAGACATTGAGCATACCTATATTGGGGATCTTGTAGTTACTCTTCTTCCCCCAGTACAAATAGGTGTACTTCCCATCATTCTGCACGATCGCCAAGGCGGAGCTACAGATAATATTAAAACAACTTATGACGAGGTAAACACCCCAAAACTTGCTGCCTTTAAAGGTAAAAATCCCCAAGGAACCTGGACTCTTGAAGTTGCAGATAAAGCTAACGCAGATACAGGAAAGATTCGCAGCTTGACCATTGAAATTGGATTTTAAGCCAATATCCTTGGTTAAGGGTAGTTGTAGGCTGGGTAGAGCGACAGCAAAACCCAACCTGATATTTTGAGAGAAACAAAACTTGAAATCTTACATAACTGATTATTGTAAAGACGGCGATTTATCGCGTCTCTTGTTTTAACCAAACAATATTGACTCCTTAAGGCTGAATACGGTTTGATACAGCTAGGCGATTATTTATTTGTGAGACAATGCGGCAAGTCGTTGGAATGCCGATGGTACTGGACTATTTACGAGATGCTGGCGTATCACCTCAGCACACGCACCCGGACTTAATAACGAGGTATCAACTTCAAGGTCATAGATGCCAGGGATGTGGACTTCACGCTGCCATAACAGAATCGGAGGTGGCACCGGGGAGTCGGCTGCACTTACTACTTTCCACCCCGTATTTTGTCGTCTTTCCATAATTATCTCAATGGGGCAGCGAACGCCTACGAACAAGACCGGCAATCCGTTTAAACGTCGGGCACTATCGCTCAGAATTCCCCGCTCCGTTGCGTATGCATCATGGTGTCCGACATCAACCACGACATTTAGTCCTAAGCGGCTGTGGGCGGCAATGGATTCATACATAGCGCTGTAGAGAATGGGAACGAGGGGTTCGATGTCCTGGCGTTCTCCCCCTGGCCGCAGACCGATCCCAGGCAGGTATCTTGCAGGAGTCATTTGCATAAACCTATCGACACCCAAGTTCATCCATACACCATCAAATGTCTCCTGAATCGCTTCCACAATGCTCGACTTCCCCGATCGCGGAGTACCATTCAGGATTACAATCTGTCCTGGCTTTTGTGTCTGTTCCACAACTGCTTCTCCCATCCTCTTATTGTAGAGACGTAGCAGTGCTACGTCTCTACATTGTTTGCATCCCCGCGTCAATTAGCTTTGACTCACAGGCTCTTTCGCCAAGAATTTCTCTAATTCTGTCAGCGCATCAGCATCAACCTTAGTTTGCATTGGGCAGAACTTAGGCCCACACATCGAACAAAACTCAGCAGTTTTATAGATATCTGCTGGTAAAGTTTCATCGTGATATTCCTTAGCTCTTTCTGGATCGAGTGATAATTCAAACTGACGGTTCCAATCGAAATTGTAACGCGCCTTAGAAAGTTCATCATCTCTATCCCTTGCACCGGGGCGATGTCTAGCAATATCAGCCGCATGAGCCGCTATTTTATAGGCAATCAACCCATTCCGTACATCTTCGGCATTTGGTAGACCCAAATGTTCTTTGGGTGTTACATAGCACAGCATTGCAGTACCGTACCATCCAGCCATAGCTGCTCCAATAGCTGAAGTGATATGGTCATAACCAGGAGCAATGTCTGTCACCAATGGCCCCAAAACATAGAAAGGTGCTTCAGAACACTCTTCCATCTGCTTACGAACATTGAACTCAATTTGATCCATTGGCACGTGTCCCGGTCCTTCCACCATTACCTGGACATCATCTTCCCAGGCTTTGCGAGTTAGTTGTCCCAGAGTTTTCAATTCAGCTAATTGTGCTTCATCTGAGGCATCATGGGTACAACCAGGACGTAGAGAATCTCCTAAACTGAAGGAGACATCGTACTTTTTGAAAATCTCAATAATATCTTGGAAGTGGGTATAAAGTGGGTTTTGTTTGTGGTGATGCAGCATCCACCGCGCCAAAATACCGCCACCGCGAGAGACAATACCGGTGATCCGGTTTCTCACCAAAGGCAAATGTTCAATCAAAATCCCAGCGTGGATAGTTTGATAATCTACCCCTTGCTGGGCGTGTTTTTCGATGATATGGAGAAAATCATCAGCAGTCAGATTCTCAATTGTGCCGTGGACGCTTTCTAAAGCTTGGTAAACAGGTACTGTACCAATGGGAACAGGTGAAGCCTTGATGATAGCGGTACGAATTTCATCCAAATTACCGCCGCCCGTGGACAAATCCATCACGGTATCAGCACCGTACTTCACCGCCAGATTCAGCTTATCAACTTCTTCTTGAAGGTTAGAAGAGTTGGGGGAAGCGCCAATATTAGCATTAACCTTACATTTAGAGGCGATACCAATAGCCATCGGCTCTAAATTAGTGTGATTAATATTAGCAGGGATAATCATCCGCCCCCGCGCCACTTCGTCACGAATGAGATCGGTAGGGAGATTTTCTCGTTGGGCGACGTAGTGCATTTCTTCAGTGATGACACCTTGGCGGGCGTAGTGCATTTGCGATACATTAACCTGCCCACGCCGTTTAGCAACCCATTCTGTCCGCATATTGTGATTCCTCTATAAACAGCTTCCCTCCGCTGGTATTACCCAGACTCAGGTGTTAAGGGTGTGATCTCAGCCTGATTATGTAGGCACCCCTAGCATGGATGTAGTGTATCACCTTCGTTATATCTAGGGGCAAGGGTGTTAAAAATTTATGCTGTTTTTTTGGAGTCTGGCGATGTCTACGACGGGCTGCGCCTACGCTGTTTTTGTTGAATAATGTCTAATATTGCATTCTGGATTTCCTCTGGAGTCATTGATGCGGGATAAGTTGCAGAGGGAGGTTTTGCCGTCAAACGATCCGCAAGTGCGTAAAAAGCCTCTTGATCATCTTGGTGTGCAATGACGTAGGCGCGTAATTCTGCTTCACTCATAGCATCAAAGTTTGGTTTTGTCATAAATATCGCCAATTTCCATCGCGACTAATTAAAATTTCTATTTCATTGCCAGATAAGATGAATATGTTTCCAGTGCGCTCATCTAGACGAACTATCGTGCAAACATCTTGTGGTTTACCAAGCTGCAACTCGAACATCAGAATAAAAAGATTGTTCGCAATACTTTCTAATTAGGGCTTGGGCATTTTCTCGTCGATTTCCTGTAAATAAATTACATACTACTTCTTCAGATTGAGAGTAAAGATGTAATAATCCAAAGTCTTTCACCCGTGAATAAAGTAAGGGGACTGCTGCAAGAGCGAGTAAAGTTGCCTTTTTGCGTAGCTTGCCGCCGTAGGCATTAGGCATCGCGCTCTCTTGCTTCAGGATAATCATGATATGAAGATTGAAAATCCACTACTAAACAAAGTTTGTAGTCAGAATTCGTTATCAGAGCGTCTACACTTTGATGGCTATACTAAAGGCGATCGCACTCTTCAACCAAAAGCTTTTAACCACAAGGTACTATGGAACGATCGCCTTGACTCTGTACAATTAGACAACAACGAAATTGGTTGCGCTTAGTGATAATCCACTGTTTAGTTGCGCGAATTCTACCTGAGAAAAAGCACCTCCGCTACCATCTTGGTCAAAGGACAGTGTGCCTGTAATATTGTTGTAAATAAATCGTTGAGCGATCGCACTCGCAACTGAACCGATGGTAAACTGACTGGCTAAGAGTGTACCTACTGCTAAAGAGCCGCCGAAACCAGCAGCCGAAACCTGAATAACTTCACCAGTCGGGTTGAAGTCATCAAGACTATCAATCCCTTCATTGTAATTATTGAACGCAAAGGTATCAGTGCCATCTCCCCCGTACAGAGCATCACTACCTCTCCCTCCAGTCAAGAGATCGTTGCCATTATATCCATATAGCACATCGCCGTTATTACCCCCCACGATCTTGTCAGCATAGGCTGTACCACTGATGTTTAATCGTTCAATCTTCTTGTAGCTAACTCGATTTGTGCCAGATGTTATTGAGCCTTGGTTAGTGGTTGCATTGAAGGTTGAGGTGATTCCTTTGATAGTATCGCTACTGTAATTAACTTCCAAACTATCGTCACCTGTACCCCCATTTACTGTTTGAGTCACTAAAACAGAAGTGGCGGTAGATGAGGCGCTCAAATAAAAAGAGTCATCTCCATTCCCGCCATTCAAGGTGTTAGCACCCTTGACTCTATATGCGTAAAAGGTATCATTACCATCGTCTCCATTCACAATGTTGTTACCAGACGAGTAGGAAACATTCAGGTAATCGTTACCTGCACCCGCACTAATAGTATCATTGCCAGAAGTACCCCCATTGAGTACATCTTCACTATTGCCTCCCACGATATTGTCAGCGTAGGCTGTACCAGTGATATTAAATCGTTCAATATTCTTGTAGCTGACTCGACTCGTGCCGGCTGTTATCGAGCCTTGGTTCGTGATTGCATTGAAAGTCCAGGAGATTCCTTTAGTAGTATTGCTACTGTAATCGACTTCCAAATAATCGGAACCTTTACCCCCATCTATGGTTTGAGTAACTAAAAAAGAAGGAGCGCTAGATGGGGAACTCAAATAGAAAGAGTCGTCGCCATCTCCCCCATTCAAGGTATTAGCACCATTGACTTTATATGCGGAAAATTTATCAGAGCCAGTTCCTCCTAAAATAGTATTTTTGCCAAAACTATCCTGAATCGAAAATTCGTCATTTCCTGTATCTCCATAAAGAGTGTTATTCCCAAAAGAAGAAGATACATCTAAATAATCATTCTCACTTCCACCCTTGAGGATATTGTTGCCAGTGGTATGTGTAGCATAGATTTGATCGCTCTCAGAACCACCGTCTAGGAGGTTTTTCCCAGAAGAAGAAGAAACATCTAAATAATCATCCCCACTTCCGCCTTTGAGGGTATTGTTGTCGGTAGTCTTTTTAGCATAAAGTCTATCATTGTCAGAGCCGCCGTCTAAAAAGTTCTTCCCAGAATAATTACTAATATTCAAAATATCGTCGCCCTCAAAGCCATTGATGCTGTCATTACTCCCGAAACCATTGAGGATGTCATTAGCATCAGTTCCATTGATAATTGCCATAATTTCTACCTAAATCACTTTTTCAGAAACTTGAGATATCAACCTGCCAGTATTGCTGTTTTAAGGCACAATAAATTAGCCAAAAGTTCGGACTTTCGGTATAGTTTGTGTCAACCGGGAATACACTAATTTTTTAGTGAATTTCAGCTTTTAACTGGCGTTATAAGCATTACTTAGCTAACCTGCTACATAAAAGCATTGGTTAATTGCATTACTATAATGTTTGTTTTTGTAAGTGTCACTATTTGGAATAGTATTTTTCCTTACTTCACTTTACTTATCTATTTTTTAGTTTTTAGAATCGCTATTTACGTATTATTTACCTGGTTGAAACAAGAATTCCACCCCTTGAAGAGGTGGAAGCGTTAAAGTATACCTAGTACCGCAAGGCGGAATTCGGAATTCGGAATTCGGAATTCGGAATTCCGATTGCGTAAGGGTTCTAGACATTTCCAATGGTTGGTTTATTTCCGCCGTGTTGTACTAGTTTAAAATTGGGAACTTGTGGGATACCTAGCAAGTACTTATGAAGTGACAGCAATATTTTTCGTTTTCTTTTTTTGGCAAAGGTATTGTTAACAGAACTTGTCTTTTAACTTTAGTTATGCGATGCGTGCATTTTTATCCATAAAATTCTATATTTTTGCCAGATTCTCTTCAGGCGATCGCATTAAGTAGAACTACACACAAAAACTAGAATACTAATAAAGAAGCCTCTAAAATATTTTATTATGCCAAAGCATCTCTCTCGCTGCCTTGAAGGAAAGTTTAAGGCAGTGAGAGGTTTGTCAAACTGACATTACTTTTAGCTGAGTACAGCTACTTTCGCGTGTTTGTTAACGTAGTCTATAAATAATTGCTTCAGCCGGGGACTAACGCCAGCGTGTTCAAAGAATCCAAAACCCAGATTCCTAGCCTTGGCTAAGGTTTCCTCTGGTGTTAATCCTTCCTGAATAGCGATACTTAATAGCGCAATTCCAGTCGAACGCATCCCGGCTGCACAATGTACAACTGCTGGTTTAGGTATTTGTTCTAGTGTCGTGAGGATTTTGGTAATCACCTCTTCATTCAAGTTTTTTAAATCCACCTTGAGTGGAACATTTGTATAATGCAGCCCCAATGCTTCCGCTACTTTTTGCTCATCCTTAGAAAATCCTAGTTCATCAGGCGATCGCAGATTTAGAATGGATTTAAAACCTTCTTCGATAGCTTGCTCAAGCTGTTTTGGGATCACTTGTCCTGTGGTTGTCAAGTTTTCGTTAATCTGTATGGCGTTGATCACATTCACTCCTTTTGACTTTTTGATGGCTTCCAGCTTGGTAAATACTCGAATCAGCAAGCTTTGAGAAGATATTTAAATAAAAACGGCAAAACTAGCTAAATATCAAACGATATTGCTTGATTACTTCAAAATTTGCCTTTTGAAGTTAATTATTTTATTGCTTTATTCATAATATACGGTTTGTCGATGGGATTACCGTGTATTAGAACTAATTATGGTTTTTAGTGATATGTTTACATTAGTTTATATTTTAGAAGTTATACTATTGAGCAAGTTGGGGGAGCAATTAGCTCAGAATTTTCGTAAACAAGTCCATAAATAATGACTGCTACAGGCTAACTCTGTTCTCTATTCATTGGGATAGTATTATTACCCAAATGTCACGCAGTTAGATTCCACGGGGTTCGCGCAATAGGTGGTGTAAACTTTTCAATAGTTCTCTGGCTGTATAGGGTTTTGATAATACTGCTTGCACATTGGCATCAGCAGCTTGAGCAGATACATCTACTAAGTTCAACCCCGTACAGGCAATGATTTGAACCTGCTTGTTCATTTTTTGCAAGGTGCGAATAGCAGTAATTCCATCCATCTCCGGCATCATTATATCCATCAATACGGCATTGATTTGATGCTTGTGTTGGGCATAAAGTGCGATCGCTTCTATGCCATTACTGGCAGCTAGTATCTTATAGTTATATTTTTCTAGAATGATGGTGGCAACCTCCCGAATTTGAGCCTCATCATCTACAACTAAAATCAATTCTCCCTCTCCTGGGACCAGTTCCATATCTTCGATCTCGAAGGCTTGGGTTGCTTGCACTGCTGGTAAAAACAGGTCAAATTTGCTGCCTCTACCAACATTACTAGATACTTTGATAAAACCGTCGTGGCTTCTAATGATGCCCAGCACTGTTGAAAGGCCAAGTCCCGTACCTGCATTGATCTCTTTTGTCGTAAAAAATGGCTCAAAAATTCTATCTAATATTTCTGGCGGTATCCCAACTCCGTTATCGGCAACGGTAATTACAATATAATGCCCAACCTTGGCATCGATATTCATTCTCGTATAAGCTTCATCAATAAACTTATTTTCCGCAGAAATTTTGATATTGCCCCCATCTGGTAAAGCATCGCGGGCATTTACTACCAGATTCATCAACACTTGATGCAGTTGTGTGGTATCTACGGTGACAGCCCAAATATCTTCTGGGATAACCGTGGAAAATTCAATAGATTTGGGAAATGTCTGTTTAATAATTTGGATAATTTCTGAAATCAGGTACTTGATTTGGATAATTGTCCGCTCCCCTTTAAATCCTCGCGCAAATGACAAAACTTGCTTCACTAAAGCTGCTCCCCGTTGGGCGTTGCTTTCTACAAGTGTCAGCAGTTGCCCAGAACGCTCCTCGTCTTGAAAAAATTTCCCCTGTAGCAATTGAGCTGTTGCCAAAATTGGTGTCAATATATTGTTTAAGTCGTGGGCAATACCACCTGCAAGGGTACCAATGCTTTCCAATCGCTGGGCGCGAAAAAACTGTTCTTCAAGTTGTTTCTTTTCAGTAATATCAGTGTCAACAGTCAGGATAGATTTAGGTTTTCCTTCAGGATCGCGCATCAATGTCCATCGGCTTTCTACAATAATTGCCTTACCGGATTTTGTCACTTTAGATAACTCACCTTGCCACGAGCCGCTCTCAATTACGCTTTTTAGAGGTATTTCCAGTTGGTGCTGAATTTTGGTTGGGTACAAAATCTCCTCGAGGTTTTTTCCTATAACTTCTGTAGAGAGCCAACCGTACATCCGCTCTGCACCTTTATTCCAAACTAATATTTGAGACTGGAAATCTCTAACTAATATGGCATCTGTGGCGATATCAAGTAGAGCGGCTTGTTCGGAAATTTTTTGTTCTGCCAGCTTGCTCTCAGTTACATCCCTACTTGTGCCGATCGCTCGAATTGGCTGACCAATTTCGTTATAGTAAGCCCGACCTTTGCAGTGTAACCAGTGTAGGCTGCCGTCAGGCCAGATAATTCGATACTCTATAGATGATCCCTGTCCTGCCTCAATCATCCAAGCCATATTCGCAGCTACCGATTCGCGGTCTTCTGGATGGATTAAATTGAGATAGCCTTCAACGCTTGGACACAAAGTGTTACTCGGTAGACCATAAAGTGGCCCCATATTGGCAGACCAAATCCCAGTATTGGCGATTAGGTTTCGATCCCATATACCAATTTGGACTGCTTCGGTAGCTAAATTCAATCGTGCTTCACTTTCTTGCAGTGACTCTTCGGCCAGTTTGCGCTCGGTGATATCTTCAGCAATGCCACCATAATAGTTAACTTTTCCTTGGTCATCATAGACAGCAAAGCCCTGATTCCAAATCCAGCGCACCAAGCCATCAGGTCGTAAAATCCGATATTCTGTTGAAATAGATTGATTAGTACTCAGCAGTTGGTCGATTAATTGGGTGGCGCGATCGCGATCGTCTGGATGAATGTTGTTTACCCAAGATTTTGGCTCCTCAAACAGACTCTGAGAAGATCGACCCCAAATCTTCTCATAAGCGGGACTAATGTACAAAGGTTGGAATGTATCTGCGCTACGAATCCAGATGAGTGCTTGGGTGTGTTCGGCAAAAGTGCGAAATTTCTCCTCGCTTTGGCGTAGTGCTGCTTCGGCAAGTTGGCGTTCCTCTAACGCAGCTCGCTGTTCGGTAATATCTCTGGCTACCCCTTGTATTTCAACAACTTCTCCTTTGTCATCATGAATTGCGATCGCATTCCATTCAAACCAACGAATACCATTGACTGTGAATACCCGTCGCTCACAATTAGTCAATGGATGGAACGAAGATTCTAAAACTGTGATACTTTCCATCACTTTAGGTAAGTCATCTAGATGAAAAAACTGGAAAAATGACTGACCATGAAACTCATCTTGTTTCCAGCCAAAGGTTTGACAGGCAGCCATATTGGCAAAGGTAATCTTCCCTTGTAAATCAATGCGGATAATTATGTCAGTTTGGCTTTCCACTAGTTGGCGATAGAGGTTTTCGCTCTGCTGTAATGCAACTTCTGCACGTTGGCGATCGGTAATTTCGTGTTGCAGCAAAACGTTGGACGTAACAAGTCCTTCTGTCCGTTCCGCTTGGAGTTCTTCGAGGGCTAGCTGAAGTTCTTGATTAACTTGGATGATTTCAGCCAATTTGGCCTCAACCCATACTTTTAAGTGATTTTGAGTTTGGCGGTACACCTGCTCGATCTCAATTGGCAGATTAACCTGCCTGAATTCATCTGTGGGTTCTTGTAAATATTGCTGCAAGCCTTCAACCACCCCAACCATTTTTATCAGGTCAAAGGCTTGTAGTAAACTAGTCTGGGTGATGATTCCTAGCAATTGCCCGCGATCGTCCAAAACAGGTAAATAGTCAGTCTGGTGCTGACGCAATAATGATAAAGCAGTGAAAATATCATTAGAATCTGATTGTCTAAGGGTAACTACTGGCTGCGTCATCACTTCAGCCATTGTCACCGTGGCTAAGTCTATTCCCAAAGCTATAAGTCTAATTACATCTTTTCCTGTAAAAATACCTAATAAGTTTTCTCCATCCAAAACCAAGACGCAACCATTTAGTGATTGATTGGCAAAGCTTAAATCTAATGAGGAATTTAAACTAATAGGTGCATAATTACTACATCTTTCCTGACTCATCAGAACAATAGCTTCGACTACAAAACTATCAAAACTAATCGTTAGGGGAGAACGATTAATAACATTATTTAATCTAGGTATGTTAATCAGACGATCGTTGAATCGCATAGTTAATTTGTCAATTCTAATGATCTCTTTGATATCAGTACAATTTTGTAGAAACTAAAGTAAGTAAATTGTTAAAAATCAGGAATTATTTTGCTGTAATTGATAATCAATCAATTATCAATCAACTATTTACCCTGTAAAGATTAGAAAACCTAATACAAGAGACACAATGCAAGTTAGTAACTAAACCAGGAGGTAGATAGAATTTTAGAGTTTCTCAACTCACTCTATTGTCAAATTAGAGATAGCAGATCGGATATCTCAAGAGATTACTCTAACTGATGATTAAATAAAATGCAAAAGTAGGGTGTGTTAGCGGAGCGTAACGCACCATTCCAAGTTAAATAAGAATTGCACCTTATTAAATTTGCGTTCCTAAAGTTAATTTGGTTCTTTAGTACCTAGTATGCTAAATTTATGTGAGAAAATCTCAAAAAGCTTGCTATACATGGGAAATAAAGCTGATTTCTCCGATTATTTCTTAATATTGGCTCTTTCGCCTGTTCCCTCTTAAAGACTGTGAATTTAGCATAACAAGTCTTCAACAATATCTTATTTATAACCCCCGAATTGATTCGAGGGTTTTTAACGCTGAAAAATGAATTTTTAATTTTGATTTTATTCGGATGCTGCTAATGGGGCACTGCTTTTAGATGCAGCCTGCATCATCTTCCCAAGATTCGTGATTGAGTAGGTCGATAATTCTATCTCTGAGTAGAAATTCATTCTTTTCTAACTCAAGTTCAAAATTAACCCAGTCACGATGAGGAATATATTTACAAAGGGTATAAATTGGCTGTTGACGGTTAACAAATCTCTTTTTAACAAGTTGAAGTGCTTCTTCCTTGATAACTTCGATGTCATATTTAACCGTAGTGTTCATAAGTCGTTCCTTTGTTTTAAATCAAGGAATTAAGAATCAAAATATAGTTTATTTGACTCTACCTTAAACTTATCAAAGAAAATTGGCGAGAATTGTGAAGAATCAAGACATTAACTCTTGCTGGAAGTTAACTGTGTCAGTAATATCCTCCTGGAGTTCCCAAGTATACCCCCTCTAGAGAGATTTTTGCAGAGTAATAAATCTGGTAGAAGAAGCTGTAAATAGCAAAAGACGGTGTAGATGCTCTTTGGGCGACTTGCCAAAAGGTAGGTTAGGGTAAATAACATTCTCTACAAAACTTATACTATGCTTTTGAATCTTGATAAAGTTCGTCAATATTTTCCTGCGCTAGCTGGTGAATGGACTTTTTTTGATAACGCTGGCGGGTCACAAACCCTGAAAAAAGTAGTAGATAGAATTAGCGAATTTCTCCTAAGTTCTGATGTCCAGTTGGGAGCTTCTTATGCTGTTTCTCAACTTGCCGGAGAACGATTGGCTTTAGCAACTAGGGGAATGGCTACTTTTATTAATGCCAATTCTTCTAAAGAAATAGTTATGGGCCCATCTACGACAATGATGTTGAAAGTTCTCTCAACTTGTCTGGGTCAAACCTTTACACCTGGTGATGAGATTATTGTTACTAATTGTGACCATGAAGCCAATATTGGTGCTTGGGTTGCTTTGGAAAAACAAGGAATGAAGGTTAAAGTGTGGCAAATTCGCCCAGATACCTTGGAACTCCATTTAGCAGATTTAGAACAATTAATGAGTAATAGCACTAAATTAGTAGCCTTGACTCATGCTTCTAATGTTTTGGGAACCATCAACCCGATCAAAGAAATTGCTGCATTTGTACACGATCGCAACGCGATGATTTGTGTGGATGGTGTAGCTTATGCACCACACAGATTAGTTGATGTCCAAGATTTGGATGTTGATTTTTATACTTTGAGTTCTTACAAAGTTTACGGGTCACACCATGCCTTACTTTATGGCAAAGAAGAACATTTATTAAGATTGCCTGGTCTTAATCATTATTTTATTCAACAGACAGACATACCTTATAAATTTCAGTTAGGTAATGTCAATTTTGAATTAAGTTATGGAATGTTAGGTTTATGTGATTATTTAAGTGAGTTAGCACAACTCCATTACGGCGATAAAACCGCACCTGATTTGAGAAATCAGATGGTGCAGTCCTTTGATTTAATTAGCATACATGAAGAAAAAATTAGCGATCGCCTCCTAAATTACCTCAACAGCAAGTCTAATGTGCGAGTCATTGGTCAATCAAAAGCTGACCGTCAATTGCGTGTACCGACTATATCTTTTGTCGTCGATGGAATGAATAGCTCAACCATTCCGGCAAAAATTGACCAGCATCACATTGGGATTCGCTACGGAGATTTTTATGCTAAACGGCTCATTGAATATCTGGGGTTAGCGTCGCAAGGTGGAATAGTCCGGGTGAGTATGGTACATTACAACACCCTTGAGGAAGTTAACAGCTTGATTGAGGCTTTTGAGCAGACATTTTAACTAATTCGTAATTCGTAATTATCTGGTTTGATTCAAGATGATTGAGTTAAGCCTTTTTTTCATCCCCTGTCTTAGAGGATGTTTGAAAAGTCCTTGGTGATGTATCAAATACTTGTAGATCCCCCTAAATCCCCCTTAAAAAGGGGGACTTTGATTCCGTTTCCCCCCTTTTTAAGGCAGGGCTGATTCATTCCCTAAAGAGCGCTAAATATCAATGGTTCTAGCGATTTAAAATTGATTATTTTGCTTTCATTACCCGTTACTAAGCTGCAAAACTTGCACCTCTTCTTTTGGAGAAATTAATGTTTTACCCACCGGGAGAACAGCTAAGGCATCGGTTTGAGCTAAATTAATTAAATTGCCGGAACTATTACTACCACCAGCTTTGTGAAATTCGTAAACTCCATCAATTAAATGTAATTTACCCCAAAGGTAAGTTTCCCGCTTGCCATCCGATCGCAATTCATCATGCGATCGCACTTTCAAAAACATTGGCTCCCAACCTTCAGTAATTCCCGAAATTTTCTTAATCGCTGGTAGCACAAACCGCCAAAATGTCACCAACACAGCCGCAGGATTTCCTGGTAAACCAAAGTAGAGTGGGGACTGGGGACTGGGGACTGGGGACTGGGTAATGGGGAAGG
>NZ_NOLI01000098.1:0-30289 GCF_002245975.1 Nostoc sp. 'Peltigera membranacea cyanobiont' 213
GCTATGTTCAATCCCATCAAAACCTGTCGCTATCCCTAAAGAGAAGAGTTTTTCGACTTCATTATGAAGATTTCCTTCTATTTTCCCTTAACCGAGCAGTATTGCAATCACTCTAACCTCTCACTGATGGTGATGCCCTCATCAGCAGCCCATCACCACCTTTCGCCCCCGCCATTGAGATTCTTAATCCCCTTGAGCTTCGGATTTTAAAAGCTAAATCTCCCAAACTCCCCAAGGTGCTAACAGTTAGTTGGGCTATAGAAGCGATCGCTCGTTTAGGGGGTTACTTGGAACATCGACGTAATACACACCCATTGGTATCCAGGTACTGTGGCGCGGCTGGTTAAAATTGCACGACCTCTGTGAAGGTTGGCAGCTTGCTAGAGAGACTTAACGGGAAAAGTCAGGACGATTGATGAGCGTTGCAGCGTGATGCTGGAGTTTGACGTGAGTCCACCACACGGAAACTACAAAGGCATGAGCTATGGTCAATTGAGTGTATTGTTAAAGTACAAGAGATCAACGCCAGGTACGTAGAAGGGATTTTCCCACTAGCAGCGACCTGTTTAATATTAAAGATATGCCCCCATCGCTGTACACCTTCTTGAGCTTATTAATCACAAGAGAAAGTATTTCCATACCCGTCATATTAACATTAAGTTCAGATGTGTTTTGTGAAGGATTATCCCACAGCCAAGACGCACCATTTTGGTTCAATAAATGATAAACCTCTGCACCATAATCTTGGTATAGCTGAGGATGTTCTTCAGCAATTAACTCATAAAGATAAAGCAGTTGTTCGCGGTTACCCTTTTGCAAGCGGGAATCAGAACGAATGCGATAAAAATAATGCAGTTCAGGAATTACAACTCCCAGCCAACCTTTTTCACACATATTAATCCAGCATTCGTAATCTTCTAAATTCTCTGCCAACACAGATTTCATACTGCCAGCAGCAAGGTAAGCAGCCTTTCGCACTACAGTACAAACACCAAGAGTATTGTGGCAAAGTAGATAAGGAAATTCCGTATTCCAAGCTACCCAAACTTTTTCCGAATTACCAAACTCTTTAATCCAAGAAGCAACAAAACCGACATTTTTGTATTGCTTTAAAACCTTTGCTGCTTGTGTATAAAAACTTGGAGAAACTCTATCATCGGCATCTAGAAAAGCAATGTATTCACCACTGGCTATCTCTACCATTTTATTTCTTGCTGCGGCTACACCCAGGTTTTCAGAGTGAATGATTTTCAGGTTACTATATGTTAGGTCGATAACTGCTAGAGTTTCGAGACTCTTTTTCTCTGTACTACCATCGTTGAAAATAATCACTTCTAAGTCAGGATAGGTTGAGGCAAATACAGAGTTGAGTGTTTCACTTATGTAGTGACCACAGTTGTAGAATGGAATGCAAATAGATATTCTACCTTTGATGCTTATATCTGTATCTACAACTAAAGATGAGGGATAAGAAACTTTGCCGTGAGGTAGATAGTTTAAAGAGGGAAAAATATTTCTATCTTTATGCTGCCCAATAACTTTTTTCAAATGTGCCATCCGTTTTGACAATACATTTTCCGGGGCAGAAATTTTCAAAATTAAAGTCCGAGCTTTTGACCCTAGCTCTAAAATTTCAGTTGTTGAATAACTGAGAACCTGGTTTAATTTATTAGCGAAATCATTACTGTTTTGCCAATCAAAAACTAAACCTCCTTGCATTGCTGCTGTTTGTAACATTTCTACATGACCAACAGCAGATGAGGCTAGAATCGCTTTACCTAAGAGCATAGACTCCAAGCAAGTATTAGGAAAATTTTCCCAGAGAGAGGGAAGAACTACGCACCACGCTTTCTTCACTCTTTCATATAGTTGTGCCTGGGGTAGAGGTGAAGAAATTATTAGTTTACCTGAATTAATATATTGACGATATTTTTCTGTTAAATAAGCTTTCATATAACAGCCTTGGAGGTGATACCAAGTATCGCCACCAATGGCTGTAAGTTGAAAATTTATGCCTGCATCCCACAACTGACTGCAAGCTTCTAACAAGGGGATAATACCCTTTCTAACCTCTAACCTACCGAAGTAAACTATATCTCCCGGCGTGGGTAAGGATAATGGTAATTGCTCTTTATATAAAAGTTTCTGAGGTGCTGGTAAAGGGATAATTTCAATGTCGAAATCAGGATTTAAAGTCGTTTTTACCTGCTGGGCAATATAATGAGTGGGAGCGAAAATTCCATCAGCAGCGAGGATGCAAAACTTTTCCATTCTTCCTACCCAGTAATCACAAAGATGATAACTAGGCATTTTGTCAGCAGGATAAAGCAGATATTGAGGACTATGTAGGTTGAGAACTATCGGTACTCTTTGTAGTTCTGGACAGCCTAATAACTTTTTTTGCAGTAAAAAATAAGCAATCCCACTATAGTCTTCGCTCTCAATAATATCTGGTTGGCCATGAGTGCGAATATAATTAATGACTTCCTCTGCTAACTGATAGCTGATTGCCCCCCAGTAACCCATAACGTTATGTGGGAAGGCTGGATGAGTTTCAGAACGTGGATGAGCTTTTGGGGAATTTAATAAATAAGTATCTTTAGGAACTATTTTAATAATTTTCAGCTTGTTTTTTTCTTCAATTCCTGTTTGAGGACTGCGGGCAAAAACAGTGATGTCATGTCCAGCATCAGAAAACATCGCCGCCATATTGCCGACATAGGTAGCAATTCCACCAGCAACTGGAGGACATTCACTGGCAATCAAAAATATCTTCATATTCTTAGAGATGAAAAGTTGAGATTTTCTCTGGAATTAATGGGAATCACTTGTTCTCTAATCGCTGTGCAATTGTGGCCTTGCCTGCTTCACTGAGTCCAGTTAACCACAAAATTACGCCACTTCCTTTCATATACCTAGATTTCCTCTTCTTGAGTCAAACGAAGCGATCGCTTGAGCTTAAACCACTGTGTTCTGAACTTCCAGAACTTGGATGATTCCATCGCTCGTTTTTTCCAAGCTAATTCGTGTCTTTCTTGTTCGAGTTGATGTGTTTTTCTCTCCAAATGACGCTTTTCCTGCCATAAATGGCTTAAAGCTTGTTCTTGGTGCAAGTATTCTAGGGCAAGAAGTAGCATTTCTTCAGCTAAAGCCAGATTAATGATTGGTTTGGTTCTGGTTGGGCATAAAGCGATCGCCTTAGTAAATAGGGTATCCATGCGTTCAACCATCTTATCTAAGGAAAATAGTTCAACGACTCGTTGCCGCGCGTAGTAACCGATTTTACAACGCAACTCGCTATCTTGAATTAAAGGAATTAATGTTTTCAGGTATGACTCGACTTCGCTGACCTCATTTTCTGCTTTAGGAACTAAAAACCCAGTTCCAGGTATAACTAATTCTGCTTGTCCTCCAACATCTGAAGCAACGACTGGTAATTGCATAGACATTGCTTCGTAAATCACCAGAGAAATCCCTTCATAAGCTGATGGGAGTAACAAGATGTCTGTTGCACAATAAATAGCAAGCATTTCTTCAGGATTAATAGCAGGCAATATATGAAAGTGTGAATCTAAACTAAAATGATTAATTTTAGCTTGCATTCCCGGCAACAAATGACCATTACCCACAACAATTATCGAGACGTTGAAAGAGCGATTAACTAATTCTTGAACAATCTCAATTAGAAGTAGAGGGCGTTTCTGTTCTACTAAGCGTGCCGGAAATAGGATTACAACTGACTCATCGGGAATATTCAGTTGCGATCGCACTTGGTCACGTTTCTTTTTATCCTGCACCCATTTATTAGTATCAACGTTAGTATAACTAACTTGCAATTTCTCAGTAGTTTGCGGATTCAGACATGGATAATATTCCGCAAGGTGATGACAGGAGATGATTTGTAAGTCCAAAAATTCCCGGAATTGGCAGGAAAGACGTGGATATCCACATCCACGCCAACCTGGATCAGCAGTATGAGTAAAGTCAATAAAAACGATATCAGGAAATTCGTTACGCAGTAAGGGTAAGAAGTAATAAGCAATGTAAGAATTAGAAATAAAAACAATATCAATTTGACGTGATTGAATAATATATTTAGTAAAGTCTAACCAGTCACTATCTTGTAAAAAATTGGGCAAATGAAATATATCTGAGGTAACTGCATAAAAATATTTCTGCCAAGGATGCTCTGATTTGGAAGTTGTAACAATAGTCAGTTCGTAACCACAAGTCGCTAATAGAGTCACTAAATCGATATTAAATTTGTCAGCACCACCAACTTCTAAGTGAGGGAAAAAGCAAAGTATGTACTTACTGGAGTAGTCTTTTTCAAGAGGATTAATAATATCTATTTTCGGGAAGCGGGAATCCGAAGTAAAGTTATATCGTTCGATACTGAGATCGGGAAGATAATTGTGATTAAAAAAATCTTCATAGCGAGACTGAATTAATTCTATAACTCGTTTTTCTTCTGTAACGTTTGCTTTAGAAATTGTTAGTAAACCAGAATCAAGCCGACGGTAGCAATCTAAGTATTCAGGTATTGTCCAACCTTTTTGATTGTTGGCTATGGCTTTGAGCCATCTTTCCCAATCTTCGTAAAATCTCAGATTTTCATCAAATCCCCCCAGACAGTCGAAGTCTGACTTGCGATAAAGTAATCTACCTGTAACCCAATTTTGGTGAATAAATTGCGAGGGTTTATTAAAGCCGTCAGTCCACCAATATTCTTGAGCTTGAAAACCAACTGAGTAGGAGTTAACAAAGGAAAACTCTTGATGAGTTTCTAAAAATAGCACGCACTTCTCTATGTAAGTAGGATCAATCAGGTCATCTAAATCCATGAAAAATAAGTACTTACCAGTTGCATGGGTAATGGCTGTGTTCCTACCTGCTGCTAGTCCTCTGTTAGTATGATGCTGCAAGATTTTCATTTTTCCGTATATTTTGAGTAAAGATTGAAACAAGATACACGCTTCTGGTTCGGTAGAGCAGTCATCAACAATTATCCATTCAAAATTTTGGAATGTCTGATTGATTATAGATTTATAAGTAGCTTCAAAATACTTATGGGCGTTAAAGAATGAAGAAATAATGGATACAACTGGTTGCTGATATACTGGACTAGAAAATTTACATTTTCTCGTTTGCAGTACATTGATAAATTCGCTGACAGCAGGGAAAGGTGTAACTGTAGACATAAAATAAGCAAACTGCTAGTGTTTACCTTGATTGTTAGTTGCTTACCTGCCTTGGAATTAAGTTCCAATGCTAATAGCCCAAGTGCGTTTCAACGCACTAAGTTCAAAATGATACTTTACAAATATGCTTTGATCAGCAATCTTAAAAATTGTATACAATTGCCAGGTATGAAAAATTACTTGTTTTTTTATAATCTCTACAAATATCGGCGCTACATTTTTTACAACGCTTGGTATGAATTGCGTTATCGTTATGCTGGTACAGGTATAGGTATCCTTTGGAACATTATTAATCCTCTGTGCGAAATTCTCATTTACACAGTTGTATTTTCTTTACTACTTTCTCGTGGTGCGAGGGGGAGTTCCTACGCTTTATATCTTATGGCTGGACTGCTACCTTGGCGGACATTTGCGGAAACTATTGCGAGTGGTAGTAATGCTTTTGTACAAAATTCTATTTATCTGCGACGTTTAGCAATTCCTTCTGAGGTTTTTGTGGCTAAAGTCACTTTAACTTCGCTATTTCTGCTGTTTATTTACCTAGCTTTAGTGCTTCCTATTGGTATTTTGTTAGGTGGGCATCTAGGTTTTGGAATCTTGTTATTACCAGTGTTGGGAGTAATTTTAGAAGGCTTAGGTTTTGGTATGGGGTTAATTTTGGCTAACTTGCAAACTCTTTTTCCCGATGTCAAGCAGATTTTACAATTTTTAATTCCTTTATGGAGTTGGATGATACCTATTTTTTATCCAGAATCCATTATTCCCAAAAATATTTTACCTTGGCTTTATCTGAATCCACCCTATGCATATATTCAGTCAGTTCGCAATATCATTTTAGAAAATCAAATGCCAGGATTTCATGTTTGGCTAATTATGCTTGGGTGGCTAGCTTTATTTGTTTGGTTAGGTAATATTGTAAATCAAAAACTCCAAGATGAGATTAGAGATGTGATATGAGTGATGATATTATTTTGCAGGTGAATAATTTAAGTAAATGTTTTAAGATTTATCCAAATCCCTGGCATCGTGCTAGAGAATGGTTAAGTTTGGGAAACAACACTTATCATCAGCCTTTTTGGTCGTTAAAAGATGTGTCTTTTACAGTGCATAAAGGCGATTTTTTTGGCATTATTGGGGAAAATGGAGCGGGTAAAAGTACACTATTAAAAATAATTACCGGGGTGTTGAAGGCAACATCAGGAAGTTATCAATTAAATGGTAAAGTTCTCTCACTCCTAGAATTAGGAACTGATTTTAATCCCGAACTTAGTGGACGAGGAAATGCAATTTACAGCGCTGAATTGTTGGGATTTCCCGAAGGATATGTCCAAGAACGAATAAAAGAAATTGAAGAATTTTCGGAATTGGGAGATTTTTTTGACCGTCCCATGAAGTTGTATTCTTCTGGAATGAAGACAAGATTGGCTTTTTCTTTATTTGCGTTTTTGGAATGTGATGTTCTGATTTTAGATGAAGTTTTAGCAGTTGGAGATATTTTCTTTCAACAGAAATGCTATGCCCGTCTTGAAGAACTGATAGCAAAGCAGATTACGATTATTTTAGTGACTCACCAGTTAGCATCAGTACAGCAATATTGTAAAGAAGTGATTTTGCTGCATCATGGAGAAAAAATCTTTCAAGGAGAATCGATGAAAGGTATTATTAAGTTCCATCAACTAAAGATGGGTTTGGTTAATCATGTTTCTCCGGCTGTTCTTCAAGAAAAGCTAGAAGTACCTTTAGAAATACCGAATGATTTTTTTTGGCCTGCTGATGAAGTTTTTATTCCCGTTTCTTTTCCCCAGGCGAATTATGCTCAACTAATTAGTTACGTTATTTGTAACGTTAAGGGCGAGGGTTGCGTCAATTTTTTGCAAGGTGAACAAGCTTATTTATGCTGCGAGTTTCAACTGAAAAAGAGTATTGCTGTACCCATTGTAGCTGTATTCATTACTAATAAATTTAATGTCCGAGTTCATGTAAAAACTTCATTTCAACATAAAGTTAGCGTTCCTAACCAAGTTAATGAAGGGGATTATGTGCGTTTTTGTCGCAGTATAAACCTCAATATAGCTCCAGATAAATATGTTCTCGGTTTTGGTTTAGCCACCATGAACCCTAGTGATTATGCACGTTTAGATGAACTTCCACAAGCGGAATTTAACAGCCGCATTCAAATTTGCGATCTTTATGAAAAAGTGGGTGTTTTTTACGTTACCTCACATTATAGTAACAATCATCACTCTCATTTTGGATTGTGTAATTTGCCGGGAAAGGGGCAAATTCAAGTTATTACAAGCTCAAAGTAGTAATAAGCGATCGCTCCCCCATTACTTTTCACTTTAGTTGACAAAAATTACTTTAAAATTTAGATATCAGTAGTCTCAAAAACTGAGTTTAAGAAGCTAAATAAATCGCACAATGGCAAATGTAATAATTATGGAATACCAGTTAAAAAAATTAGTAACTCATTATCGAAAATCTCTACAGATCAAGCCTGAAAACCTAGTCGTTTATGAAAAAATAGCCGAACTTTATTATGAGCAAGGAGAATTAGATAAAACCCTCGAATTCTGCCAAGAAGCTTTGCAAATTCAACCAGATTTAGCATCAGTACCTAAAGTCTTAAACAAGATGCTACAAACTCTAGGTTTTGAAGGAGAAGAAATTACTGCCTTTCAAAATCTTCTCCAAAGTAAATTGGATTATGAAAGCTTTGATATACTGCTGTCACGTTCTCAAACAGTGAAAACTCCTACTGATGTTAAAACATGGAAGGATGCTATTGTATTGGGATATGACTTTAAAGAAAAAAAGCAATGGGATGAGGCAATTACTGCTTATATGAAAGCGATTGAAATTGAACCATCCTTATCTTTCTCTTATTTTACATTGAATTATATAATCAACTATTGTTTTACCCCTGAACTCAACCAATTAGAGAGAATAATCGCCTTCTATTATCAACTAATTCAACGACGTTTAACTTCACCCTATGCTTATGTAGTTTTAGGAGATATGTTAACCAAGCAAGGTAAAGTATCTGAGGCTATTATTGCCTATAAAGTTGCTATTAATAAAACCATTCATTTGAATCAAAATATTACAAACAAGTACATAAATTCTCCTAAAATTGACGATGTAAGCTTCTTAATTATTGGCATGGGTAAAGCTGGCACTTTTTCGCTTTACTATTATCTGTGTCAACACCCTCAAATTATCCCAGCTACGGATAAAGAATTACATTTTTTTAATAAAAACTTTGACCTCGGAGTTGATTGGTATCTAGCTCATTTTCCTCCCCTTCCTGTAGAAGGAGGCTTTTTAACCGGAGAAGCAACTCCTTGGTATCTCGGTAGCGATGAAGTTGAAAAAAAAGTATTTCAGCTATTTCCCAAAATCAAGCTAATTGCTATACTACGTAACCCAGTAGATAGAGCAATTTCTCATTACTATATGAATCTTAAACTGATGAAAGAACATCGCACTTTAGAAGTAGCGATGACATCTGAACTGGAAACCCTAAAAGAGATAATAGACCTTACCCAAGTCAGTGAGAAATACTGGCAAACA
Source organism: Nostoc sp. 'Peltigera membranacea cyanobiont' 213 (assembly GCF_002245975.1). Taxonomy (NCBI): domain Bacteria; kingdom Bacillati; phylum Cyanobacteriota; class Cyanophyceae; order Nostocales; family Nostocaceae; genus Nostoc; species Nostoc sp. 'Peltigera membranacea cyanobiont' 213. The sequence goes on from NZ_NOLI01000098.1 coordinate 8,775, forward strand.
GAAAAAGGATATCTCTGGTTTGGTTTATACTTCTACTTTTTAGAAAAATGGATGGCTATTTTTCCGAGAGAACAGTTTCTGATTTTGCGAAGTGAAGACCTTTATAATCAAACGAATAAAACTATGAAACAGGTTTATGATTTTTTAGAAATAACTGATTACTCGCTTTCAGCACATCCCAAAGTTAATTCTGGTTCTTATTCAAAAACTAACAATAAATTGCGCCAAAAAATAGATGATTTTTTTCACCCGTACAATCAGAAACTGGAAGATTATCTAGGTATGAAATTTAATTGGAAATAATTACATTAAAGACATTATCTATGTTTTGGTAATCAGCAAATTAATTTTTATAATAATGTTTTTGTATAAGCTATATTTATGGATAAATTGCTTTCTAGAATTAACTCTAACAACTTTGAAGTCAGCTTCAAACAGACAAGAAAAGACAAATTGCCCCCGGTAGTTACACGAATAGCATTACTTGTCACAACCGAATACGAAGGCATTTTTAGGAATGGTGGAATTGGCACTTACTACCGCACTCTCAGTGAGAGATTAGCAGCAGAAGACTTTTATGTTGTGCTACTGCTTTGCCAAAGTCAAAAGAAGTTTGATGGAGAGTCAACGATTCCCGCAGTGAAACATATTTTTTCGACCAGTGAATGTATGGATGTACTAGAATTACAGCCGACTCACTTGGCAATTTTATCTCAGTTGCAGGATGGGGAATGGGTAGACTACGAGAGCTATTGTGCGCTGTTTTTTGCTCAGGCGATCACCTCTACATTTCCTAACACCTATACCTACATTGAATTTCCAGAAATGCTGGGATTGGGATACCGCACGGTTCAAGCCAAGCGATCGCGTGTTTTAGGAGAAAATTGTGTGGTGGCTGTGACTTTGCATAGTGGGCAGGAGTGGCTGCAAGAAGCTCATGCAAGCTACACACATTCTCATCCTGACTGGTTTTGGCAAACGAGCCATTATGAGCAATATTCCTTTGAACAGGCAGATTTAGCATTTTTTCTGTCGCATTTTCTCAAAAAGAAAGTGGAGAAGTATGGTTGGAAAACATCTCATGCTTTGCATTTACCCTATTGTTTTTCAGTCATTGAACAACCGTTGAAAACAATTACGCTGAGAAATGATTTACAACGGCTTGTTGATCAAGATAAAATTCCCCTTGTCTTTTTTGGACGATTAGAGGAGAGAAAAGGGCTTTTCACCTTCCTAGAAGCAATCGAACTACTAGAAAGTAATATTATTGAAAAAGTTCATATCATCTTTCTGGGCAAGAACGTTGAGCTTCAGGCAGAGGGTTTACAAGGGTTAGATAGCCAGCAATATATCAAACAAAAGTTAGGCTCTAATTGCTACACTATTGTGACCGATTTGTTCAGTCAAGAAGCGATTCGGTTGGTTAATTTGTTGCGTTGTGCGATTGTTTGCCTCACCAGTAGTCAAGAGAACTTTCCCCATACAGCATTAGAAATGGGACAATTACCTGTTAGTTTAATCGTTTCAGATACAGGTGGATTTCGAGAAACTCTCAATCTAATTGAACGCACGGGTGGTGTGCGCTGGTTCATACCGGAGAATGTGCGCTCTCTTGCACAAGCGATGATTCAAGCTATCTCAGCCTATCCAGAGAAATTTGGTGTACCGATGAGAGAGTTTCTCCATTTTGTGAATCAACGCTTGCTGAATCAAAGATTTGAATACATGAAGCAAGCTTTTTGTCAAACAGCTACATCACCCACAAGTTATCTAGATAAAAGTGAACCCAGGCGATGGATACTGGGTATGACTTCAATAGATGAGCAACTCTTTTTAGAGAACTATGCCCAAAATGAGTATTCAGGTAGAGGAGAGATTGTAGAACTCGGTTGCTGGTTTGGCTCATCAACTATTTCCTTAGTAATGGGACTTGAGGCTAATTCTTGTGTAACGAACAAAAACCAACGCATTCATGCTTATGATATTTTTATTTGGTGTTCACTGGCTAATATGCCGCAAAGTGTCATCGGCACTTCGTTAGAAGGAAAGTACAAAGATGGAGATAGTTTTCTAGATGAATACCTGGAGCGAATTAATCCTTGGAGTCATCTCATTCATGTCCATCCTGGGGATCTTGCAGAAATTGGCTGGCAACAAGGTGAAATCGAGTGTCTTTTTATTGATGCGATGAAATCCTGGGAATTAACAAATAGTATTATAAAAAATTTCTTTCCCTATCTGATTCCAGAAGTATCTCTGGTAATCCACCAAGACTTTGCTCATTACTATACATCTTGGATTCATCTAATTATGTCTCGCTTGCGAGAGTATCTAGTGCCGATTGAGCATCTCTTCATTTATTCCTCTAGAGCTTTTCGCTATGTCAAGCCGATTCCTAATGAGTTGTTACAAAATTCATATTCATTTGATAGTTTTTCTGAAACTGAGATTGAAGCCGCTTTTGATTATTCATTAGAGATTACACCCCAAAAAATGCAGCCGAATATTCTGGCAGCTAAAGTCATGCACTTTATTCATATCAAAAATTTTGAAAAAGCTAAGTTGGAGTTTAAAGAATCAACAGCACAGCTTGATTATTTGGAATGGATGGAGTTGGCTGATGTTCAAAAAATAGCTAAGATGTACTACTCAATTGACCTACTTAGTTAACCTGAGTTCGATGAAGACGATCAGCTCTCCTGCGCCATCCAAACGAGAAAACCCAAGATTTGCTCAACCGGAGGGAGGGGGTAATCTGTAAGGTCAATGGTTACGCATTGCTCTTCCAGCTTCAGAAACCGCCAAACTGTTCCACTACTCACCGTTCCGTAAATCGTCGAGATCGGCTGTTGCTTTTGTTGGTTAAGGTATTGAGCCGAGATACGCGGCTCAATACCGTTTCTTTAAGAATATCCACTAGCAAAGGGGTAGGGGTGAGTAAGGGAATTTCTGGCAGGAAACGACCCCCTTCAACGATTGTCAGTTGGAAATCCTCTACAGCTTTTTGAAGAGTGAATTTACTATAAGGCATAGATTTATAATTATTAGAAAATGAAGAATTTGCTCTTTATAGAAGGGCGTAAATAACTACCCAGTTGAAAAAGGTTAAAAAGCTTATAAAACAAGCTTTCTTATCTTCAGCATAGCTGCCTTATTGTACTAGTTTAATTAAATAAATTCAAAAGATTCTCGGTTGAAGCTGTAAAGCGCGACGGTAAGAGAGACTTGCTCCTGATAGCTGACCTCGTTCTGCTAAAATATCTCCTAAGTGTTTGTGCGACCAAGAGTAATCTGGATTCAGTTCGATCGCACGTTGGTAAGAAGCGATCGCCTCATCCGATTTCTGATCTTTCTCTAAAGCCTTTGCTAACTCTAAGTGTATTTCAAAGTTATTTGGGTGAAATTGAAGTGCGGTTTGGTAAGTGGCGATCGCATCCGAGAGGCGATTTTGTCTGACTAAGGCATTGCCTAGCTGCAAATGGATTTGAGCGTCATCTGGTATAACTTCTAGTGCTTGGTGATAAAGTTGGATGTCGTCAGTGTTGAATGCGATGCGAGAGCGATAATAGCTCATTACTCCCTCTACTCCCTGAGTTTGTTGGAGATATGACTTTAGTTGTACCAACTCGGTTTGAGAGGTATGTAGCTGAGATTGAGATTGCTGTAGTTCTCCCTGAGTTTGTCGTAGTTGAGCTTCAATCTGCTCGGATTGCTCTTGAGTTTGTTGTAAATCAGACTGAGATTGTACCAACTCGGTTTGAGAGGTATGTAGCTGAGATTGAGATTGCTGTAGTTCTCCCTGAGTTTGTTGCAGTTGAACTTGTGTTTGCTGTAGCTGAGTTTGCAACTGCTCAATTTGTATCTGAGTTTGTATCTGAACTTGTTGCAGACTTTCCCGATACTGCCCTATTTCTGCTTTTGCTTGCAGGGTTTCAAGTTGTTGTGCTTCTAATTCTTGGTTTTTCTGGTCAAGTTGCGCTTGGAGGCTTTCCAACAAGGTCTGAGTCTGGTGCTTTTGGGGTAGCAATTTCTTAATATTCAAACCTAGAAGCTGACTTGGGGCATTAAAAATCTCTAGTTCTTCTAGAATTTTAAAAACTTCTTGACCAATTGGTTGATAAAGTTCCACAGGGAAATGAACAAAATCAATCATGTTTTTAGTTCTGCTTTGCTTTAAAACTTTATCTACATCAACAATCCAAAAGTTCAATTTTCTTGATAATTCAATCAACGCTAAATTGAATTCTCGCCGTCGTAAGCTTTCAGGGCGTTTCACAAACTGATAATTGTGGATAATATTACCCGGTTCAATTGTTAAAGTATTAAATACTAAAATGTAGGCGTTAGTAACCTGTCGAATTTCTTGAATTAATTGAGTTAAATTTTCAATAAAAGTTTCTAAGGTCATCCGGCCTAAACTGACAAAATACTTCCTAAACCAATTTGCAGAAGATAAATCTCTTAACATCAAATCCATGCGTTGATTGTTCCACCAGCCACTAGGATCGATTAAAAAGCCATGTTCCCGATGTTGATAAACCACTCTCGCTACGTCAGCAGCAATTGATAAGATTACTACTTGTTTAGGAAACTCTTCAATACCGCTACCATGAGAAACACAAAAATCGGGTTTTGATAGTTGATTTTCAAAGAAATTATTGGGAAGATAAAACTTCTCTAAGACGGGAGCTAATAAATTTTGAGGAGATTTTTTGAGATTTTGCAGCAGGATATCCGATCTAGATTTTTCAATCTGCCCTTCTTTGATAATGCAGCAAGTTCCTTTCAATATTGGTTTAATTAGAGGAACACAGGAAAATACCGATGGAAGATCGCAGCCTCCCATCATATAGATCCCAATTTTATTTTCTTGATGTGAATCCGACCAAAAAATAATATGGTTAGAATCCATATATTCTCCAGTCGCATTTCTCTCAACGTTTGTTTTCATAAATAGATAATTAGTTATAATCTTCTCAAATTAGAAGTAAAAAAGCGAAACTATACATAAATACCAGGATATGAAATTAGATTAGGAACGACTCGAAGTGTACTAGCTGCTTCCAACTTAGATTCATTAATTTCTTCATCTACATCGGTAGTTAATACAGCTAGCAATGCTCCTACTTTCTGATAAACAAACTCTTGTGCATAGGTGCGGCGTAAAAAACCTATATCAGCAGAGCAAACACGGACGAGCATATCTAATTTGTGAATTTTCTCTGATGTATTTTCCGGTTCTGCTAAACTTGCAAGCACCCTTGCAGGTGTTTCTAAAACAAGATTATTTTTCTCTTCTTCTATTTTGACTTCAAAAATATCGTCTCCATAATCGATTTTATCTCCTTCATCCTTGTACCATTGAATAAAAATTACTCCTTCAGTACCTTTATTGATATAGGGCATGAGCAGTTTAAACAGCATCTTAATCTTTCCTACGTCCGATTTGCTTAAGTAAAGGGCGATTTTCAAAAAAACCTACGTCTGTTATGACTCGTAAAAATTCTTGGCAGATAACCTGATAAGCTTCAGGTGAATAATCTAATCCTCTAGTAACGTGCTGTGCTGCACCCAGTTCAGCTAAAAGTGATTCAACATCAATAAGAGAAATTCCTTCTTGCATGGAAAGCTTGAGTAAAGCTAAATTTAACTTTTGAATTCTCAGGCGTAAGGTTTCGCCGATGTTATGATAATTGGTAGTGCGATCGCTCGGATCGAAATCGCAACAGTTATAACAGATAATATACGCACCTGTTTTTTCTTTCAGCAGTTGAATAAGCTGGCTAAAATTGGCTTGAGATTGCTCGGTAGATAATAAGCCTGTGGGAGAAAAATGCTGTTGAAACTCCTGTTTTTCCGCCTCAGATAGTTGCTGTTGCCAATCTTCAGGAATATCGATGAGATACCCTGTTTGGCTATGTTGCCATAAATTTTTGGTAATCTCTGCCTGGGTAGAAAAGACGATAATATCGATATCTGCTGCTAGCAAAGAAGTAGGAGATTGTCCCGTTAACAGGGTTTCTAGCTGCTTAGATGGGAAGCTACCTAATTGTTCAAAAGCGTGCCATTCATTTAGGAAGGAAATTTCTCCCAACTGTTGCAACCAAAGATCGGAACGTCCACTGGGTTCGTAGATAATTTCAATTTGAAAAGCGCGATCGGATTTTTCATTAATTAAATCTTGTAAACTTTTATCTAACTTTTTTGCTCCTTGTGTTATGGGAAGTAGAGAATCAATGGCATCGCGATCGCCTTTGACCAAAATACGGATAGTTTGTTTACCACCCATCTTGACCTGTTGTTGTTTCCATGTTTTTCTACTTTCCTCCTGGTCTTCCTTTGGCATCATCCAAACTGCTAATGCTGGTGCTAATTCGTCGGGGGGGCTTCGCTCGATAACAGTTGTTTTTATTTCGGTAATCTCAAACACTGGTGTGAAGGTAGCTTTTATGTAGGCGATCGCTTCCTTCCGCAATCTTTCCTCTGACTTGAATTCTAGTCTAGAACCTCTATTCGTAGCATATAGAAGCAAAAACCTGGCTTTAGGGGTGCACCAGGAAGCAACTGTTCTCAGATAATCTGAGGAAAAGACTTGAGGAATAATGTGAAAACAGCCCCGGTCAATTAGACAATTAAATCCAGGTGAAGTCAAAGGTTGGCGACAAATATCAACTATTTTGAACTCTAGCTTGCCCTGAATTTCACCATGTAACGACTTGGCCTTTTCTATAGCAGCTTGGGAATAATCAATCCCTAAGACGTTAAAGCCCTGTTGGGCAAGCCAAGACGCTATTTCACCCGTACCGCAGCCGATATCTACTACTAATGCTCCCGGTGAAAACCAGCCGCTATCAACTGCGTCTTGAACTTCTGGGGGAATTTTACTAATTCTCCAAGTAGGTGAAAATTCTACATCTGACCAGTTGCTTTCCCAGTCCTTTTTCTTTTCTTCGTATTCTTCCAAATGATGCTGTTGAACATTCATACAAATCCCAATTCAGGAATTAGCTTGTTAATCTAATATTACTCAGATCATTTCTTCAATAACCCTGAATTTATTAGAATTAATTTCTCTTCCTTTCAGGCTGGAGGCGATCGCCTGAAAGTTCTCAGGTCTGGTCGTCATTGTAGACCAGGTTGCCATCAATTCTTGTTCTAAAGCCCTTTCCATTTGAATAGTGGTTTTTGCCAGATCGCAGGCGCGATCGCCTGACTGATAGTGTGGAAGTGCTAAAGAACGAGCCACTTCTAACCTTCCTTGAAGCTGGCTGCTAAACAGTGCTTGATTATGAACCAAAGAACTAGGATTTTTAAAACTGCGGTCAATCGCCCAAGTCGCAGTGTAAGCAGAATACATTCCTAAAACAATGCCGATCGAGAAAATCGGATCTATAAATCCAGCAGCATCACCAATCAGGAAAAATCCCGGCCCCGCTAACTGAGTCGAGCGATAGGAATAATCCTGAATTTTAGCAAAACTGCCTTCGCAGAATTGGGCATTTGCTAACAGGTCTTCTAGAATCGGTATTTCACAACATTTTTGTCGAAAATAAGACTCCCAAGAACCACCGTTCAATTGAACGGTTTTCATAAATTCCAGAGGAAGAATTAAGCCGACACTGGTACTTTCCCTCAGAGGGATATGCCAAGACCATCCCCAATTTCCCGTCTCAGCAAAAGAACAAATAAATGTAGTTGGTAAAATTGTTCGCAAATTTTCCACTGAATGAGCTTTGCCATTCAAACCAATATACTTGGAGTTCTTAAAGTATCCCCATAAACTCATAAACCGAAAATCTTTGTCGATAGTGCGGATGCCCATTTGTTTCGCTATCACAGCATTTTGACCGCTTGCATCAACAATAAAGCGACAGGTTATCTTACCTAAACTTTTGTCTTTGAGTAGACGGTAGGTGAGGCTTTGCTCTTGTTGCCCATCTTGTAAATCAACTGACAAAACCGACACTTCTTCAAAAATTTGTACTCCCTTCTCTCTAGCATTTTCCAGTAATATTAAATCAAATCGGTCTCTTTCAACGTGCAGTGCTTGGCGTGAGTAACCGAAATCCTTAAAATCAACTTGTCGAATTCGACCATTCCAAAAGGTTGTACCCCCCGCTTTCTGAATAAATCCTTCAGCAGCAATTTTGTCGCTTACTTGAGCTAAATCAGTATACTTCCAAAATTGAGGAATCGTATTTTCTCCTATATGATGGCGCGGGTGCTTGTGCCGCTCCAGCAAAACTACATCGTATCCCTTCTGGCTTAAAAATGTGGCAGATGTCGAACCTGCTGGGCCGCCGCCAATTATCACTACATCACACTGCTGGGGGATGTTCATGCTTCAATACTCCCAAGTTTGGACATCACTAAGGATTTAATAGTATCGATATTCTCGAAATTATCTAACACCACCTCATCTGGATTGATTTTAATATGAAACTGTTCTTCTATAAAACTAATCAATACAAAAATTCCTAAAGAATCAATGATTTCTTCCTCAATTAGAAGTGACCCATTATCTAAAATTACTTCTGGCTTATCGTACATAAATTCTTTGCTTATCTGGTTTTTGAGGATTTCTTTCACATCATGTTCTGTATAGCGTTCTGCTGGCATAACCTTAGCTCTTAAAGTAATTTACGATCGACTTTCCCAGTGGAAGTTTTTGGCAAAGCTGCCCGAATCTCTATAACAGCAGGAATCATATACTTCGGTAAATATTTCGAGCAGAAACTCGCTAAATCCTGCTTTTGTAAAATATCGTGGGAAACCACAACAGCTTTGATAATCTGACCAAACTGTTCGTCAGGAATAGCTACCACTGCTACCTCTGCTACTTGAGGGTGGTTGTATAATGTCGTCTCTATTTCTCCTAAATCGATTCGATAACCGCGACTTTTTATAGTGCGATCGCGACGACCTAAAAATATGTAATTTCCATTTGGTTCTTGTCTCACTAAATCGCCAGTTCTGTAAACGAACTCCTCTCTTTGCTCTCCCGTTGCTGACTGAGAGGGCATATCGAACGAACGGGATACCAAAACCTCCTCAGTCAAATCTAATCGCCCCCAATAACCATTCATCAGCGATCGCCCTCGCACATAAAGTTCTCCCACTTCCCCAACCGTTGCTATTTCTCTCCTGTCGTTGACAGCAAATACCTCATTTTCTGCACAGGCTTTACCAATAGGCAAGGTTGCACTCGATTCATCGGGAATCTTCTCAACTGGATAATAAGTACAAACATTCGTTTCCGTAGGCCCGTAAAGATTATAATATTTTGCCTGCGATACGCATTCCATCAGTTGTCGCAAATATTTAATCGGAAAAACTTCACCTGCAAATAAAATTGCTCTTAAATTGGAGAAGTCATATCCTGGTAAATTACCATGCAAAACCAATTGGATGAGGGCAGAAGGAACCGAGTACCAAATTGTTATTTTTTGTTCAGCAATAAATCTAGCTAAGTCAAGCGGAAAAATTGTTAATTTTTCGGGAACGATAATTACAGTACCGCCAGCTTTCAGTGTGGTAAAAATATCGAAAACGGATAGATCGAAGTGCAGAGGAGCGTGATTGGAAACGCGATCGCTATAACTTACCTGAAAACATTCACTAGACCAATTAACAAAGTTCAACGCCGCCCCATGATTAATCGTTACTCCTTTTGGAGTTCCAGTCGAGCCTGAAGTATATAAAATATAAGCTATATCGATTTCAGTTACTTCGTTGACAGGTAAAGGAGATAAAGGTGCTTGCAATACATCCTGCCAACTGATAAAACTTTCGACTGTTCCTGAAATCTGAAAGGTATTCTCACCGATAATGATTACCCACCGAACGGGAGCGAGTTTTGGTAATACCTGCTTTAAACTGGCAATTTTTTTAGCAGTAGATATTAACACCTCGATCTGACAATCCTGAATAATAGATGCAACGCGCCGAACGGGAGCAGATGGATCAAGAGGAACGTATACAGCACCGGCTTTGAGAATGCCGAAAATTGCCGCTACCGCTTCAATCGATTTGTTGAGATAGATCCCGATGCGATCGCCTTTTTCGACACCAAGGTTTTTCAGAAGCAAAGCTAATTGATTAGAAACTATGTCTAGCTCTCGATATGTTATGGCACTGTTTTTATAAATAACCGCTTCTTTATCTGGGTGTTGCTTGGCACTGATTTCTAAAATATCTTGTTGGAGATTGGACATTAACAATCAAGTTTAATAAGTTACAGATTAATAAGAGGTTGTTTGAAAAGTGTTTCACTGTGACTTTAGGCACTTTCAGATCCCCCCTAACCCCCCTTGAAAAGGGGGGAACCGGAATCAAAGTTCCCCAATTTATCGGGGGATTTAGGGGGATCTAGAACGTTTTGCTAGCGAGAAGAGGACTTTTCAAACATCCTCTTATACTGACTTTTACCATTAAGTCTAGAAACATCGAAATAGTGAGGGTTTTAAGCCCGGATAAATTCTCAACAATTTATATTTAATGATAATGGGCAACCAGAGAATAGGACTTTGGTATCGGTACATCGTAAGCGATCATTTCGCCAAAAAGATAACGGGAAAAGTCAGATTTACAATCCCATAAATTGAGCAATAATCTGATACTGAATTTCAGAGGTTCCTGAATACAGCCGACTGCCCAAAGCATCTCGTAACTCTCGTTCCAAGCCTAGTTCCGTTAAATAACCATATCCCCCATGAATTTGAATGGCATCTAAACAGGATTGTACCCAAGATTCGCTAATATAAAGTTTTGCCATCGCTGCTTCCATAAACGCAGATTTACCTGTTTGTTTTAACCAGCCAAACTTATACAATAAACTTCTAGCTGTTTCCAGTCGCATCTTCATATCCACAAGCTTACTAGCAACCAATTGAAATTTCCCGATTGGCTGTTGAAATTGCTGTCGATGTTTGGCATATTGAATGCATTGCTCAAGTAACCTTTCCATAGTGCCAATGGCACTAGCAAGGATGAAACCACGCTCCCATTCTATGCTGTGACTAAATACAGCCATTCCTGCACCTTCTTTTCCCAGCAAGTTAGCGGCGGGTACTTCACAGTTATCTAGAAATAATTCGGACATTTGTGCCGTTCTCAACCCCATTTTTGACATCTTTTTTTTGACAATAAAACCCGGAAAATCTTTTTCTACTAAAAAACAAGTAATCCCCCTTTTTCCTCGCTCCGGATCTAGGGTGGCAAAGACTAGGATTAGGTTGGCGATCGCCCCATTAGTAACAAACATTTTTCTACCATTTAAAAGATACTTATCTCCCTTTCTTTGGGCAGTAGTTTGCAGGCTGTAAACATCTGAACCTGCCTCTGGCTCAGTTACCGCATGACCACCAATTAATTCGCCTTTAGCAAGTTTGGGAAGATACTTGAGTTTTTGCTCGGGAGTACCAAACGTCAAAATGGGAAGTTCGCAAGCCCATATATGAGCAGCAATTGAGAAAAGCAAGCCGTTATCTTTGCAACCGTATCCCAAACCTTCTAAAGCAGAAATAGTCGTGAGGGTGTCTAATTCTTTTCCTCCATATTCTTGGGAAATTAGCAAGCCCATAATTCCCCACTCTCCACATTTTTTCCAACCTTCTATGTTGAATTCTTCTTGTTGCTCTAGCTGAAAAATATTTTCTATTAATGTTGTTTGACAAAATTCAATTACATTTTCTTTAATTTCAATTTGCTTTTCATTCCATGAAAAATTCACTCTCAGTACCTCTAGCGAATAACATGACTATTCCAGAAACTTGATACAATATCAACCAGAGCAAAATTTATACAGTTGTAAATTAACATCCAGTGCGGATGCGGGAATGGCAATGATTTCGACCGTTCTCGATGATTTGGCAGCGCGATCGCTTTGAAACCCGCGTCGGTGGGTTTTGCCCGTGCAGCCGCGACTTCCAGTCGCCTGGTGCAAAATATAAGGTAAGCAATATTAATTTCAGTCTAACTTCACTCTCACTCTCCCATTTTTGCAATCTTTAGAATTATACAATTTCATTCCAGCCTCCCAACCGTGACGAACACCTACAATCGACTCTTGAATGTATTGAAACAACAAAGAAAAAGGCAGATTGTGAGTAAACTTAAGGCGTAAAATCCTTAGCAAACAACGGTAGATAAGCAGGAAAGTCAGACGGATTAAAAACATTGGGAAAGGTAGCTTTTGACAACCATGTTTTAAAGCAAAATAGGTAGTATTTTTAGCTAAGGAATACCAACAGGTGAGATGTCGGCGATCGCGGCGATTGTGACTGGGTTGGATGTAGTGTTCTACAGCTGCATCTGTATGAGAAACCGTGTAACCAGCTTCTAGCAAACGCAAACAAACATCAGTTTCTTCTAAAAAATATTCAAAAAACTCATCAAAATAGCCAATTCTGACTAAAGCTTCTCGTTTATATGAAGCATTAGCTCCCATTACACTACAAAACCATTGAGGGTTGGAGATATATCTAGTTGTCTCTGTAACCGAAAGAACCGGTCGAGATTCGCTCAAACGGCTATTGACACCTCTAGCAAACTGTAAAGAAAAATTTTGTTGAGTTTTATCTATAACTGCTCCACCCACACAACCACAACTTCCTCTCTGTTCTCGGTAAACTTGTAAATGTAAATCTATCCAATTCTGCGGAGGAATAACATCGTCATCCAGATAAAAAATAATGTCTCCTGTTGCAGCTTTCAAACCTAAGTTTCTAGCCAGACTCACATTTCGTTGTACAGTAAAAATAACCTGATTAATAATACCTTTGTATTCTAATAAAACTAACTCTGTATCATCTTGTGCTGGGCCAACGACTAAAATTAGTTCTTGAAAAGAACATCGCCAAAGTGAAACAGCGCTCATCACTTTTGAGAGAAAGTTACACCTGTCTACAGTACAGATAATCACAGTTGCGGAAGGAGATAGCATTACAAATAATTTAGTGATAATTTATAGCGCTTTTCGTTTGTATGCAATACAGTCTGACCTCAATTCCATTCCTCTCTTCTAAAAGGAGAGAGGCTTTGAATCTTACTCCCCAACGCTAGTAGGGAAGGGGCTGGGTTAGGTCTGTATTCGACTCAACACAGAGGCGCTAGGTTGATAATTAAGAGCGATCGCTTATATCATGTCCGCATAATTAGTTATGCTAACCACAGTCATTGCACCCCACCCCTTAATCCCCTCCCCGCTTGCGGGGAGGGGAGACAAAGCGTAGCTTTGGCGGGGGTGGGGTTCTTCGGGTTTAATAAACAATCAAGCGGACATGATATTAGGATTCAGATCGCCGAGTTCTTTAATCACTCGGCGATCTGGTTTCTCACGATTTATGCTTTCACACATTTGGAATGATCCCCCAGTTATTAGCAATCGAATTATCCACAGATTTCAATGCACCTTTTGATTTTTAAGCTTTTATTCATGATTGCGTATATTTTTTTACATTTCTTATAATTTCTTGAATCCATATCTCCAAGAGAGTTGATACTTTTAGCTACATCTGGGAAAAATTAATAATTGTAAAAAAATACTCTTGAAACAGAGTTGGTAAATGCTTGAAAGTGTATACTTTCAAGCATTTACCATGTTGGTTAAAAATTTATGCTTTTTAAGTAGTATACTTTCTCTGAGTTCAATCAGCAACAGGTATTTAAGTTCACAACCATAGTATACGTAAATCACGTTGTTAATTAAAACACATTAATAATATTAATTTAGCGAAACTATTCTAAAATGCGTAGAATTGATCAAGAACTTGAAGAGAATGGATATGCAGTAATTGACTTTTTAAATGAAACTGAAGTAAAAAGCCTCCTCAAATTTAACGAAAAGTATTCTTTTCCTAATAATTTGCTAACTACTGGTATGACTTTTAGTATAAGTACTTCATATTTATCATACAGAAAGCTACTTACTCAGGAAATAAAAAGGTATTTTGCTTCCAAATTGAAAATTTTATTTCCCGAATATAGAATAGTGCTTTGTAATTTAGTTTTTAAAAGTTCTGATGTATTATTGAGTGAAATGCCTCTCCATCAAGACCCATCATTAGTAGATGAACCATCTTTAACATCCTTTGGAGTGTGGTGTCCTCTAATTGATGTGGAGGAGCAAAATGGCTATCTCCAAGTTGTTAAAAAAAGCCATTTGCTGAATTCAAAACCTAGACCAGTTTTTGTTTTTGGCAGCTTTCCCTACAGCCAAGATGTACTATCACTTTTACAACAAAATTATCTTACTAGTGTCTCAATGAAAGCTGGACAAGCGCTGGTATATGATAAGCGACTTTTTCACGGTTCACCACCCAATACAACTACTGTTGAAAGAGTTGCAGCTGTATGCAGCCTAGTTCCTCAAAACATCTTGACCCATTTTTGCTACAGAGAGATGCTAACCTCTAACAAGCTAGAAGTATTTGAGGTAGAGGATGAATTCTACGATAGATACATCGTAGGTGAGAAACCAAAAGACGTTAAAAGTTTAGGGATATTTAATTATGAAGTTGACACACTAACACCAGAGCTACTTGTAAAAAAACTAGGAACAAAAAATTCCAATTTAATAATTCCTAATTGGGCAAGTTTTGAAATAAACTTTCAACCTCAGTTTTTAGAAAAACTTAACCCATCGCTTCAAAAAGTAGCAATCCTCGTTAGCAATGAATTTGAAGGTTTTTCTCAAAATGGGGGAATAGGCACTTACTATACAACCTTAAGTCAAAAACTTAAATCTGATGGTTGGTACATCATCCTGCTTCTTTGTCAAGCTGAAGCTGATTTCCAAGGAGAAGCAAGCTTCCCTGATGTAGATTGCGTATTTTCTACTCACGAAATAAAACAGGTTTTAAATCTTCAACCAATTCATTATCAAATTTTAGCTACAACGCAGCAAGATGCAATTAACAATAGCTTTAACTATCAGAGTTTCTGTTGTTTATTCTTCACTCAAGCAGTCATGGCTAGCTTACCAGATGCAGTAGTTTATGTAGAGTTTCCCGACATTTGGGGGTTCGGCTACCGCACAATTCAAGCTAAGAAAACTGGATTGCTGGGTAACAGTTGTCTCACGGGTGTTACTGCTCATGGATGCTTTGAATGGCTGCGCGAGGTTAATAGTAAATATACTCTAGAGCAACCCCAATGGTTTTGGCAAGCTTACCACTACGAGCAATTTTCCTATGAGAATGCAGATGTAGCTTACTTTCCTTCATACTTCCTCAAGTCAAAATTAGAAAGTTATGGTTGGAAAACATCCCAGTCCAAGCATTTACCATACTTTGTACCCATTGCACATCAACAGTGTAAAAGTGAGGGATTCGCAAATCAAAATAATCTCAATGTAGATAAAATACCCGTTGTCTTTTTCAGTCGTTTGGAAGAGAGAAAAGGACTTTGCACTTTTGTAGAAGCAATCAAATTACTGAGTCCTATTTTAGTTGAGAGAATTCAGATTATTTTTATCGGAAAAATTATTACCCTGCAATCGTCCCAACTACAACATCTAGACAGTCAGCAGTATATCAAACAAGAACTTGATAGTCACATAGCCTACAACTTAATACTAAATTTATCTAGTCAAAAAGCGATTAAATTTATTACTGAATTAAATCACCCAATTGTTTGCCTGACAAGCATACAAGAAAACTTTCCCAATACGGGATTAGAAATGGGACAGTTACCCGTTAGTTTAGTGGTTTCAGATACGGGGGGATTCCAAGAAACTTTAAATTTAGTTGAACGTTCTGACTGCGTGCGTTGGTTTCACCCAGAAAATTCCCATTCTCTCGCTCAAACGATAACTCAGGCAATTAATGCTTATCCTGAAACCCCATTAATTCCCCAATATGAAGTTTTAGAACAAGTAAATCAACGCCTGCTGAACCAAAGATTAGAATATATGAGTCAAGCTTTTATTAATGCTGCACCTAAAGAAACTCAAACTCCTAAAGTTACAATTGCTATTGTCTGCTGGCAGACAGTAAATACTATATTAGAGTGTCTAGAAAGTCTTGCCACCCAAACTTATAACAATTTTGATGTGATTATCGGGTATCGAGAATCAATTGATCAAGATTTACAAGAAATAATTACTCAAGCTCAAACTAAGTTTCCTAGCTATAAATATTTAAATTTAGATGTTAACTGGAGTTTGGGAGAAAGTTATAACTACTTAGTCGAGTTAGCAGCAGGAGAGTATGTTTTACAGTTAGCTGTGGAACATATTGCCTTACCAGATATGCTAGAAAAGTTAGTGATGGCTGCGATCGCATCGAATGCAGATGTGGTAGTATGTCCGCAAGTTGCACTTCAAGCGGATGGAGAACTAAAAGCGATGCCTGCGGCGGTAAACTACGCCTTCATCGATGGTTCCTTGCTCAAATTGCTGGAGTTTAACCACAACCAAGATATATCTGCGTTATTTGCTCTCAAACTGCTGCAAGAATTTCGTTACTCGCCAGAGAGAGGATTGTTCGCTCTCAATTGGCACATCTTAGCAGCAGCGATCGCCACTGGTAAAGAAATTGCTTACTACCCTTATCCTCTCTACGCCACTAGCAATTCTGCGTCAACAACTAATCCTGTAAATCTAGCTAAAGAACGGTATTATCTGCGCCAATACTTATATCAAATTGAGCCTAGTAAGTGGAATCAACGCCAGGTTAATTTCCTGCTGACAGGTATTGAGCAACTTCTGCAACAGCAAAACTCAGGTAAAGTATGGCACTTTACTCATCAAAATAACCAAAATTTATCTCCTCAATCTCAGGCTTGGATACTAACTGCACAGCAAATTCAAGACGAACTCACACAAACCCAAGAAACTCTAAAAAGCGTGCAAGCTTGGAATCAAGAGTTACAAGGTGGAAAAGATTGGTTAGAGGCTCAATGGCAGACATGGATGCTGAGGACACAAAAAGCCGAGTTGGAGTGGGAACGATGGCAATCTTTCAGTACGATGATGTCTGTGAGTAAGTTTTGGCAACTCCGCAGTGCTTGGTTAAAATTTAAACGGCTTCTCGGTGGGAAAAAGCCTGACCCGCTTTTGTTAGCAAATCAAGTTAACTCCAACACTCAGATTCGAGATTTTGTGGCTCTGATTGCTAGTCAAAAAGTGAGATTTTTCCAGCCCGAAGCTTCAGAAGCTCCAGTAGTTTCGATTATTTCTGTGTTTCTTAACGACTATCAGTATTTTGAAACTACCTACAGAAGTGTAATTAATCAAACCTGGCAAAATTTTGAATGGATTATTGTCAATGACGGCTTAACAAACGCCGATGCGATCGCATTCATTGAGTCATTATCTCAAAGAACGAACAAAATAAAAGTCCTCTCTCATTCTAATCAACAAGATGATGCAGCAGGACGCAACACAGCAATCGCTCAAGCTGAAGGCAAATATTTATTTTTTATCAACTTGGTTGACATTTTTGACCCAACATACATTGAAAAAAGCCTTCTGTTCTTAGAAACCCACCCCGATTTTTCCTTCGTTAACTCCTACTCTGCTATTTTTCAAGCACAGGAATACTGGTGGAATTATGGCTTTAGCCAACCTGCTTCATTCTTCCACGAAAATCAGTTAAAGGGAGGATTGCTATATCGCAAAGTTGATTTTGAGCAACTAGGGGGGTTTGACGCAGACTTAAAGTTATATGCGGATTGGGAACGGTGGCTAAAAGCGATCGCCAATCAACAACTTGGATGGACAATTCCTGAATATTTAGAGTGCAATCGCAGCATTAACTCTTTAGAGCAAGATCCTTGGGAACTCAAGCGAGTAACTGAATTAATCCAGTCGCGCTACCATGATTTTTTTAGCAGCACCCCGACTCCAAATATTTCTCTCAACCGTCAATCACTTAACCCGCAGCAACTCAAATATAAAATAGCCGGACAAAACTCCCTTAAGCGCTACAATTCTGGGAAACGCTTGCTGTTTTTCTTTCCTTCCCTATCCAATAGCAATGTTGATAAATTTCATCTGGACTTAGTGAGGCTGCTGGAAAAAGAAGGTTATGAAATGGCGATCGCCACAAGCTTCAAATCAGAGCATCCTTGGTATGATTCCTTTTATCGCCTCACACCAGAAATATTTCATCTACCTAATTTCTTAGATCAAGTGTACTGGTTGGCTTTTATCCGCTACATTATCCAATCTCGTCAAATTGATATTATTGTAATTTCTCACACAGACATCGCCTATTACTTCCTCCCTCTACTCCGTGCTGAATTTCCTCAAGTTACTTTTATTGATTGGACATACACTGGCGAGTCCAATTCCCAAAGCAATAATTACTCCACTGTCTCTAGTCAATTTAGTCAGTATCTTGACTGTCAAGCTTTATTCTCTCCAGAAATGACTGCGGTTGAGAAAGATATTAATTATCCAACTAAATCTAAGTTGAGAGTTTGCTCCAGTAATTTTGAAATGATAAACATTTTTACTGAAGCCATCCAAACACGTCAAATGCAAATCCAATCAGAAATTGACACGGAGTTAGCAACTGTAGCTTTATTACTTGCACTCAGGTAAATTTAAGCTCCATAACATACTTGCCCATCACAAATTTTCTCCTATTCATGCGTGGGGAATTGGGTTTCGCAGATCGCGGAATACACTCGACTGATGCGTAGACGCGGAGCGGCTTGTCCAAGGACATTATTTTTACACAAATCCTTAGTGCAGATTGCCCAGGAGCAATTATTCTAACTATTAACTTTATGCGGCTAGCTTACTCTCAGTCAATATTCAGTCTGTTTGTGAGTTACTAATTTCACATTCAAGCTCTACAAAACCCAACAGCTTCTCTTCAACAGCACTCAAATACGGTCGCTTCTGTGACTTGAAGAAGATTTTGGACAAGTTGTCCAACTTTACCTTCCAAAAATATGCAAAAAATAACATTAAGAAAAACTAAAGGAAAAGTTGACGAGGAGTGATATTAAAGCAACGAAAAATTTCAGAGAGAAAATGCAAAGAAATGCGTGGTCTATAACTGACTTTTCACGGCATCTTCTGGATTTGGGTTCATAGTCGCTAGGGCAATACAGCACCAGAAAGACCAGGATTAGCAATTGCCCCCTGGAGTTGGCACGACTTGATTAGCTTCCCACACTTTGCTGATGCACCACTATACAAAATCAAAGTAGGTGATATGCTTTTTATCATTGCCGAACGTGAGTTAGGTAATGGTAATCACTCCAATAAGCGATGTCTATCGACAAACCGTTGCACGTCTACGCACAAATTATCCGAAAGCACTAAACTTCAAACATCAATACTACCATGCTCAAACTATTGCCTAAATTTGCAATGGGGATTGCAACTGCTGCTCTTAGCACTGGCGTAATTGGAACAAGTCTTGCCCAAAACTCTACTGTTAGCTATGACTTTACAATTAATGTCACTAAAGGCTCCTTACTTTCTCTTGCTCCATCTGCTGAACGCGCTTCAATAACCGCTTGGGGGTATACTTTAATGACTTGAGGGTGCGATCGCCCTCACTCCAAAAGTCGTAGTGATGCTACGCCTACTGGTAATTCTCGCATCAGCCGCCAGTTTCTAACTCCAACAAACTCAACACTTTCTCTTCCAAATCCGTCAAATAAGCACGATTCAGCTTCCCCAGCGTCTCCAAAAACTTCTGCACCGACTCCTCCAGCCCACTCGAATACACCCGATTGAGGCGATCGCAAATCACCCGCATCTGCTCACACTCCGCAGGCAGGTAATTGTAAGATTTGAGGTGCTGCAACCCAATGGCGTACTCGCCATCCCACATTCTCACAGTGCAACTGAACTCATTTGCTTGGCTGACAATCCCCCAACAGCCACCCTTTCCTCTGAGTTCTGGGTTGTCAAGAGCAAGGATTTGGCAGACTTCGCCGATTTAGTAGGTGTTTGGTAATACTTTCGTCCTTTCAATTATGCATTGCACTACGTCTTACTTATAAGACGCTGAACTTGGACAGATACATCAGGAAAGCAAAGGGGTGAAATAGTACCTGTGGTTAATGTCAGTTCGGTTTTGTATTCCCCATTTTTTAGGTCACGAAATACTTTTAACTGCGGAGTCTTCAGGTTGACAACCCAGTATTCAACAATACCAGCCTCAGCATAAATGTCTTTTTTCTCACCTAAATCTTTGCTCAGGGTGGCTTTGGAAAATTCAATAACCCAAAAGATATCTTCTGGGTAAGGATGGTGTTCTAAGTAGACCTCACCTAAAGGTTTGACAATCGCAACATCGGGAGCAGGTTCTGAATCGTTGGGTAAGGTAATCGGTTTGGCATCGCGGATTTTTACCCGTTCACCAAGCAGTGTACGAAGATAATCAGCTGCTTCTGTGTTGTAGTAGGCGTGAGGTTCTCGTTCTGGGGGCATAACAATCAGGTCGCCACGCAATAGTTCAATGGACTGGTCATCAAAGATACCTGCCTCTATTGCTTGGTGATAACGTTTAATTGTCCATTTATAGGTAGTTACGGTCATAAACATTATTTAGCTCAAAGCCAAATCTATCATCAATTCCATATTCTTTCTCAATCAAACCTAACACCTTCTCTTCTACCTCCGTCAAATACAGTCGCTTCAACTCTCCCAAGTACTTCAACACAGCACTTAGGGCATTTTCCAAATTTTCGCGGTTCTGCAATCTACTGATGCGTAAGCGTAGCCCAAAGCAGGCATCGCTCTTAGAGAAATGCCAGTTATCTACATCTTCTGAAATTCTATTGAGTTTTGTTAATTTCTAGCCAGTTGTAGCGTGGGAACTGAACTTTGTTGAGCGCTGTATGAATCATGTAGAGGGGTTCTACAGCACTCAACAAAACAACTGGCATAGCTGGATGTCAAGAAGCGGGAAGTTTTATCTTTTCCCTCGTACAACTTCTTCACTGTCCCGTTGTGTTGCTAACTCCATTGAAACTGCAACCCAAAGACATTGGATGCCAAATTGCCAAAATTGTTTAGGGTGTTATCTCTCTCCCATATTCAGACTCCAGTACATTCAACAATTTCTCTTCGACAGCCGTTAAATAAGCCCGATTCACCTTCCCCAACGACTGCAACAGATTTTTAACTGTCTCCTCCAGCGAATCGGAATACACCCGACTGATGCGATCGCAAATCACCCGCATCTGCTCACACTCGGCAGGTAGATAATTGAAGGACTTCATGTGCTGCAACCCAACAGCATACTCGCCATCCCACATTTTCACCGTGCAACTAAAGTCATTCACTGCGCTGGCAATCGCCCAGCACCCACCTTTGCCTCTGAGTTCTGGGTTGTCTTTTGCTAGTATTTGGCACACTTCGCCAATTGGGTGCGTTCCATAATTTGTTGCACCCATATTTAACAATGCGATAAGTGGTACTTTACCCTCGGCTCGTTGTACACCGTCTACTAAACCTCTTGTTTTCGCCCAGATCACATTAATTAGGTTTAGCTTTACATTTACTAATCCTTTAGTAGAAGTATATTCTCTAGCAAAACTTTTCT
>NZ_NOLI01000099.1:0-29385 GCF_002245975.1 Nostoc sp. 'Peltigera membranacea cyanobiont' 213
GATTAATTGAAGCTGCTGGAGTTGTAGATAATTTGATCAAAATGTGTCCAAATTGGACACAAAATGAAATTGAAGATGATCCTGCGACAGTCCACTCCGATCAGCGACAAATCTTGCCTACCAGCGAGGCGCAAGTTCGACCAATGACAAAGCTCAAACCCCAAGAACAGCAAGAAGTGTGGCAAAGGGCGGTAGAAGTTGCTGGTGGTAAAGTGCCGACTGGGAGAATCGTAAAAGATGTTGTGCAAAAAATAATGGAGAGAACCAAAGTACCAAACACCTACCATTTAGGTGAAGTGTGCCAAATTCTTGCTAAGGACAATCCCGAACTGAGAGGCAAAGGTGGCTGTTGGGCAATTGTCAGCGCAGTGAACGAGTTTAGCTGTACAGTGAGAATGTGGGATGGTGAGTACACTGTTGGGTTGCAGCACCTGAAGTCCTTCAACTACCTACCTGCGGAATGTCAGCAGATGCAGGTGATTTGCGATCGCCTGAGTCGAGTGTACTTGAGCGCGTTGGAGGAGTCGGTGCAGAGGTTTTTGGAGTCGTTGGGAAAGCTGAATCGGGCTTATTTGACTGCGGTGGAAGAAAAATTGTTGAATGTACTAGAGTCTGAATACGGTGGAGAGATAACACCCTAAACAATTTTGGCAAATTGGCATCCAATGTGTTTGGATTGCAGTTTCAATGGAGTTAGCAACGCAACAGGACAGTGAAGAAGTTGTACGAGGGAAAAAATAAAACTTCCCGCTTCTTGACATCCAGCTATGCCAGTTGTTTAGTTGAGTGCTGTAGAACCCCTCTGCATGATTCATACAGCGCTCAACAGAGTTTAGTTCCCACTCTACAACTGGCTAGAAATGAACAAAACTCAATAGAATCTCAGAAGATGTAGATAACTGGTATTTCTCTAAGAGCGATCGCATCAGTAGGTTACAAGAAAACAAGAAATTAGAAGAAGCTGCCCGTGCTATGCTGAAGCATCTGGGGGAACTGAAGCAACCGTATTTGAGTCCTGTAGAGGAGAAGCTGTGGAGTTTGGTTGAGCAGGAATATGGGTGTGATAAAGAATAGAGTTTTAAAGAAAAGGTAAGCTAATGAGTATTTAAGTTACATAAAGCTAGGGCTGAAACTTTTACTACAAACGAATTAGTGTAGAAAAATGAATGGCGATTAGTTTAGTTAGTAAGGTGATTAAAAATCTATTTAATCAACTACTTTTGTATTTAGTTTTAAATCTATCTTAATAAGAAGCTAATAAAAACTATACTAAATTAACTTTTGAATACTAAAGTTTTTAGAATAATAAGGATTATTAAATAACGACTTTTATAAAGATTTATAGTTTTAATTTATAACCAAATAAAACAAAATTAAGATTTGAAAATACTCCATAATGCATAGGTAAATTTTTTCTAGATTTTAATTATAGTTATGGACTTTTACATCAGTTTCACGTTGCTAAACTCAGGATAAACAAGTGAATTAAGACTATCAGCGAAGGATATCTGCTCATTGACTTGATGTGCTTCACCCAAGTCTAGCGTGCATTGAACCCAATCTACTTTATTTACTACACTGGAGCGTAATTGTTTCACCAGCACAATCCATGATTCAATGTCTCCTGAGTATGAAATTTCTTTAATTTCAAAGACTTTTTTTGTATCCAGCAACATTGGTTGAACTAGTTGTATACAATAGGGGGATCTTAGTTCGGTAGTAAAGCTAACGGAATAGCTTTTGTTGGTATTGCATATTTGATCATGTTCTTTCTCGACACGAACAACTGCCGTAACTTGCGATGAGCCAAGAGGTTTATTTGTGTTCATATTACGAAGGCAGCTTGGAGAAATGCACATTTCTTCTTTATGTTCGTTTAATTTTTTATCAGAAAAACATACTAATGCATAATGGCTTTCTTTTTTTCTGCCAGAAGGTAAAGATGCACGACTAGTAACCAAACAGTGGATTGGTAATTGTCGCACTCTACCTTGTACATCAATCCATGCGTTCCATAAGACTACTTCAGTTGGTGCTACATCAATAGTCTTTGGCTTACTTAGCATTGGGGAAAAAAATGCGTGCAAAGATGTTTTTTCACGGGTAGCAATTCTAGCATTTTCACCTAGCGATTGACCAATACCCCAAAAAAAATATCCGCCACCTAATTGACGTTCCCATTCTTTTCTACGAATGATTGCTGCCAAGTCTTCGCCAGCTTCACTCCCCATTTTAGTCCAGCAAAATGTTGACGGCAGTTTATTCATTATCATGGCATCTCCAAGTGCCTAAATCATATTATTATGCTATTTATTAGTGATTAGTCTAGCTTTGTATAACAACTCAATTTACAGTAGTAAAGTACAGCTAATGTAAAATTACTTTATATCTAAATAAAAATCAATAATTTTATTTTTAGCTAGATTGCTAAGTTAATCTTATTAATTTAGCTAAGTACTTAAGATATGCAATTGAAAATAAGTATTTATAATTATCATTTACTTTTATAAGTAGATTCTCCTGTAATGTATAGTACATAACCTTTAATAGAGTCAAATATTTATATTAGTATATAGTAATTTACTATAAACTTTAATATTGCAGTGCAGTACCGGATAAAAACAGGCATAGCAGTGTTGCTTGTAGATATTAAATAGGTTAAAGGAATATACAGAACATTAGATGACTTAGCAGGAGATTTGCTTGACCACACCTGATAGCCAGATTGACATAATATTTAGTTTATTGGAATCTTCTGGCTTCCCACGTAGCCTACAGAGTGTGTTACTACCTGATTGGGTTACGCCGGAAGTACTATCAGATACAGCAACCTCATCAGAGATTGCAATAATCATTGCAAAGCGATTGGGTCTTCGCGTCAGCCCTCTATTAGCTGCAAGCCCACGAATAGAATTGCTTAAACGACGTGATGTAAAATACAAGCGGTCAATTCCCAGCAAGTTGAAGAACTTGAATGCTGCATCATCAATTGCTGTTAGCGTTGCTGAATCTGTTGCATCAGCTTGTCAAGTAGAATTTAGAGCATTTGTAGATAATCCAAAAATTCTCCGCCAAGAAATACTTCACTCTTTCTCTGGTAAATGGTTAGGTTTGAGGAATTTGTTGATGGCCTGCTGGTCACATGGCATACCTGTGGTTTATTTAGCAGAGCTTGGCATTAATGTGGCAAAAATGGATGGGATGGTAGTTTATACTGATAGCCGTCCGGTTATTATTTTGTCAAAAGCTTCACAACTTTGGGCATGGCAACTCTTTATTTTATCCCATGAAGTTGCTCATGTGGCACTTGGTCATATAGCTCCAAATGAAATATTAGTTGATGAGGAACTTAGTGAAAATTCTTATGCCTTGAAAGACAATGATCCTGTTGAACTGTCGGCAGATATGTTCGCTCTCGAACTTTTAAATGATAGGCCAAAAGCAACTTACACAGCATCAGATGAGCGAGTTAACTTTAGAGAACTGGCGGAAACAGCATTTCAGTATGGTAGGGCACAAAAAATTGATCCTGGGCATATAGTACTAAATTTTGCCAATCATACTGGAAAATGGGAGGTTGGTTATGCAGCAGCAAAGTTGCTTCAAGGTGATAATACGTCTGCTATGAATGTCATTAATGAAGCAATGTGGCAAGAAATAGATACTGAAGCACTACCAATGGATACCATAGATTTCCTTGGTAGAGTTACTGGTTCAGACATCGAGTGAGGTGGCTTATGGATCGGACGATTCTGATCGATAATGATGCCTTGCTTAAACTTGCACGCTATAATCTGCTTGATGAGGTTATAGCTAGTTTTAATTGTACTTCTACTAATTTATTTGTGCTTGCAACTGCGAAATATTCGCTTTTCCCTGCCAAAAATCGTTTGCGTTTCTGCAAAGAAGAGATAAGTGCAAGTAGGCTGGAAGCATTTCTCCAGAAATGTAACTCTCTGAATGCTCAATCAGCTGACCCAGAGTTATTAGATGCGCTAAATGCTGTTCAAAATATCGATGCTGGTGAAGCCTTGCTGCTTGCAACGGGCGCTACTAACCAAGGCTCACTTGTAATCACTGGCGATAAACGTTCTTTAATTGCGCTTTGTACTAATGACTCTGTGGCTCAGGTTTCTAGATCGCTTGCAGGCCGTGTGGTATCGCTAGAATTAGTGTTCTTACTTTTGGTAGAACATCAATTTACCTACGTTCAAGAATGTGTGAGAGCTAAACCAGACATTGATAAAGCTTTAAAAATTGTCTTTGGTGTTACTGCTCCTGCTTCTTTTGAGGTAGTGCAAGAAGGGCTTGCTTCATACATTAGCCATTTACGTTCAGCTACTGGAACTTTGCTATATACACCATTTTAATTTTTCAGAAAAACTGCGTAGGGAGCTTTTACACGGGCAACAATTCCGATACGTTTTATACTCTGTTCCTCTGGTGTGACTGGTGCATGATGAGGTGTGTAAAAAAAGCAACCTTTATCTGCTCTTCCAAGTAAATACTTGTCGCCCTTACGCCCACGGTTAGGCCCAACCCCGACCTCTAGTTCACTTATATCTAAATCAAATTCTTCCATTTGAAGTTGGTCAAGAACTAAGGCATAGCGAGAACCACGGACTTCTATGCCTTTGGGAATTGGCTGCCAATTAACACCATCATCTGAATACTGTTTAGCGATTTCTGGAGATGCAGCGTGCTTAGAGTTCATTTTCTGCATAACTATTAGAACTTCATTGCCACTTTTTTCTATCTCTCTGGCAAAGGGTTGAACCATACTCAAAGGATGACAAGTATTACCACCATAGCCCCAAAAAATTGCACCAGCTTCTTCAAATTCGTTTTGTTTACGCTTAATTATGTCTTCGATGCTTTCTTGCGCGTGCAGTCCAACTTTCATGAAAATAAGACCTGCTTTCTTTAAAGTATCATCCATTATTCACCTCAAGCTTTTCCAGTATGTAGAGTTGGTCTGATTCTCTATTTGTATTCAGTGTTGGGCGCTCACGCACGTATCTAAATAGCAATGGGGAATTTTTACCATAAAAATTCTCAAGTCGCGTTGGCTCAAGAGGTTTTGATGTCGTTTGCATGCAAATTGGGTCTATCCGGCGGAACAAACACGAACATGAACGCAATTCAGGTGCGTCATCAAGATGATAAAGGTGTAACTGGGGTAATAGTTCGGATACTACGTAACCAAGATTAAGCGCACATTGTTGCGTATCGCGTATTACTTTTTGAGTCCATAATAGCTCAGGGTCATCTGCCATGACGACAATACCTAAACTATTCTCTTTAGTTGCTTGGCTGCCGCGCTCGAAAAAAGTTATGACACTTTCTCCATCGTTACTTGCTCCCCAAGGCGGATTGATGTGAAATCCATCGTATGCGCCAAAATGCTCTGGAGGTAGTGCTTCTGCTACGTTATAAAGGTATGCTAAAATTTCTATTTTAGGGTAAAGCTTTTCGCCGAATCGCCGCACAGAATTAACAATTCTCTCGTCAAAATCAAGTACAGTAATCGACTTTGGCCCATAATTAATGACGCTTTGTGCTTTTAAATGGGCAGTGGACAGTGCAATTCCATCACCGTCCCCGACAAATACAATATTCTTATCATTGAAGACGCGAGCTACGTACTCTGCTTGGATTACCATATCTGCGACCTTCATGTATATCTGGTCGAACTCGCGAATGGGGGCTGGTCGGTTTTGAACAATGTCTGAAATTGCATTGATTGCTTTTCGCAGATCAAACTCCATGCAAGTCCTCAACGAGTTATTTTAGTTATTACTTATAAATAATAGCTAATACACGTTTACACAATGCTCACTAAACTTATTTTTTTTAAGTAAATACTACAGCACAAAGCTAAATTCCTTTAAAGTATTGCATTACACCATCCCTAGCGTAGGATATATTAACACATTTAGTTTTGCTACTGCACTCCTGTAGTTACACAAGTGCTTACCCTTGAAGTTAAACGAATGATCACAGGTGAGATGAGGTCAAAGATTGACCGCCTTTGGAAGTATTAAACTCTGAAACCTTGACGAAAATGTAATAGGAGATTTACATAGGAGGATGCTAACGAGCATTTCCTGAAAAACATTTAAATCCATAACTCACTATCTAGGTTTGAGAAAGGGTTTTGCTTGCCTTCTCTATTGTTTCAAATATGACTAAAACTGCTTATACTGCTCGTACTAATAATGCTTTTGTTCTGATTGAAACTATTACAGTTGCTGAACTGATGCATCAAGGTGCAACCCAGGAAGATATTCGGCAACGGGTATTGGTGGAGGATTTGTTTCAACTGCGTTCTCAAGCTTCCCGTGAGCGGGCGCTGCAAACTATTCTCAAACGCCTTCAGCAAGTCCCAGAGGAATATATTCAATTAATTGCCACTGGCAACCCTGACATCCGCCGATTCACCATATTGTTCCTGATTCTGCGAGAACACCGCCTTCTGCGCGAACTCATTGATGAAGTCCTGCTAGACAAAATTAAGGGTTTTGATTACGTCGTAACGGCTGCTGATTTGCGAACCTTCTTTGAAGGAAAGCGAGATCAAAATTCAACTGTGGCTGCATGGTCAGACTCCACCTATAGAAAGGCTGCTAGCAACACCTTACTGGTGCTAGTAAATGCCGGTCTGTTGCAACCCACGTTTTCAAGAGGAAATTATCAAATTCGCTCTGTTCCCGTACCATCAGCTTTACGTCAAAAATTACTTGCTGATGGGCTAGGTTATTACCTGACTCTCATGCTTGATTTTTAATCGACTGCTAACGCTTTAAATACTGCGTCTACGGGGTCAGCGTAAAATGATGTTTGAAATTTAGCAAACAATTCTGGCGGAACGCTGGCTAAGTCAATGGCGCTTGCCATTGGTAAGAGGATACGTTTAGCGCCAGCATCAAAGGCTACTTGCAGGCTACCCGCTAGGTTACTGACTGGTGTAATCGTTCCACCAATGGTCATTTCCCCAAATATCGCAAATTGTGTTTGAACGCTTCGTTTTAAAGAAGCAGAACATAACGAAACGAATAATGCTAATCCGCTCTCTTGGGGTGCGCCAGACCCTTGCAAGTCTAATAACTGAAGTAAAAAATCCAAATTACTTGGGTGAATGCTACTGCTGACTCTTTGAGCATTAGCTTTGAAGTAATTCATGGCAATGTTTAAACTGTCCTTCATCTTGCCAGCCGTCGCTACACCAGTGCGTACTAGCTTGCCACTACCGGGTACTGCTTGCAGTTCAAGTTTGAATGCCCCAATTATGCCGCTATCTCCAGTACTGACAAAGTGCAAGTGACCGGGAGTCAGCATTTCCTGACTAATCAAGCTCGAACCACCCTGTTCCGGTACTGAGACAAAATGCTCATCTAGAGTTTCCAAGTCGATGTAGCTGAAATGCACATCGTAAAATTCCATTCCGCCAATTTTCTTTAACTGTTCTTTCACCCGCCGTCGTACCCGCAGCCCATATACTAAAGCTTCACGCACATCTTCCTTACTAAATGAGCCATCTGGGAAAAGCAGTTTTAGCAGCCCTGATACAGTTTTACGAACTGCTTGAACATCTCGTTGCTTAAGGTTATTACCTAGTCTGAAGTGGAGGTCTATGGCATCGGCAAAACTGCGTTTACGCATTTCTCGCAGCCATTCTGCTAAGTAATCGACAATGAACCCGTACTGGTTGGTGAAATTCTCTGGGCTGAATTTGGGGATTTCCCAGCCAGGAATATAAGCGTGAAAACGATCGAAGAAGGCGGTGTCAATCATGGCTTCGGGGAAGGGTGCCAGCAGGTGTGAGGTCTTTACTAAGGATTCCACGCTTTGATTAATGTTGCCGACAAAGACCATAGAAGCATTAGCGGTAATCTCTGCCTTACCGCGTGCAAAAGAACCTGATGCCATGTAGTCTTTCATGATTTGCACACCGTCGTTATCATGGAAGCTCATGCCTGCTACTTCATCAAAGGCAACCACGTCAAATAAACCCACTAATCCCACGCGACGGTTGGACATATTGTAGAAAAGATTCGCTACTGTAGTTTTTCCACCAGAAACCAAGATTGAGTTAGGAGAAACTTCTTTGTAGACATGGGATTTACCTGTAGAACGGGGGCCAAGTTCGCAGCAGTTGTAGTTATTTTCACAAAGGGCTACCAAACGGGCAAGTAGATGCCATTTTACATCTTCGCTGACGGTAGTGGGTTCCAGTCCTGTTGACCGAATCAGCAGGTCAATCCATTCACTGCGGGTAAAAGCTGGGCGACCCGCAAACAGTTCATCCATATCCACACTAGGCATTTGGATAGGTTTGAGACTTCCGACAATGAAGGGACTGGGTTTGGTTCCTGCTTCGTATTCCAGTTGTAGAATACACCAAATACCACCACCCAGAAGCTTTTGGTTGGGTTTGACAATTTCTGGGTCAATGACTACGCCTTTGACACCCAGGTTCATTAAAGTTCCCTGGTAGATATCATCTCTGTCGTTGAGCGTTACCGTTACCCGGTCAATGATGGTGAATCGTCCCAATTCCCGAATTTTAGATTTGATCTGTTCTGCTTCATCAGGACGGACATAATTCTGTGCCAGGATGTTTTTTACACGAGTAACGCCTTCTTCAATGGTGGTTTCGTCGTCGGTCGCGCAGTACATACCAAGTAGGTATTCCAGTACATACACTGGTACGTTAGCACCTTCTTTAATACGTTTAGTTAGGTCTTTACGTACTACCTTTCCAGGGTAAATGCTGTTTAGTTTTTGATTCAGGTCATCCATTTTGGGGCAGGGAGCAGGAGAGAATAATTTGATATCACCGATATTGTGACTATATTGGCTTAGAAATCTCCAAAGTCGTTAGCGATCCCTAAACTAACTGCCCAGGTTTCTTGGAGCAATTCACTTTCATCGTCTGCATCCTTAACTATTAAATAGACGTTACTAGGGGGATTAGCGGTAGTTATGGTCAACCTTAAGTTAATTTCCCGATCGCTCGGATGTGGGCTAGTGCTGCTTAAGTTTGCTCCTCGCACATCTGTTATTGGTGTATTAGTTTGAGGATCGTAGAAAGCAACTGTAATTTGACGCGATCGCCATCTCCCCTCAACCGCATCACTTTGTACTAACGTCAATGTAAAACGATTATTCGTTACCCGCCGAACTCTGGCACTTACCTGTACCCCTACTTTCCTGGCTGGGCCTTCGTCTCCTTTAACCGCCCGTTGGTGATGATAGGTAATGACTGGTACGCATACTTCTTGGAGAGATGCCCCGCCGTGGACAAACTGCGCTCCTGCACCTTGGACGGCAAAGCGTAAACTACCACGAGGTACGATCGCAACTGTGCCATTTTCTGCATAGGGCAGGCTAAAGTGCAGTAAGGTTGAGTCATTCAACTGTTCTTGTGCTAGCAGGTAGCGGCGTTTGCCTTCCAGTACTACTTCACCACTTGGTAGGGGTCGCTTGTCTGCTTCTTGAATGGGGCAACGTTGGTATAAAAAACCGTGGTCTGCGGTGATGATAACGTTTGTACCATTGATAGAATTACAAATTTTCTTTACCAGTCGTAGCAGTTCGCTAATTGCTGTTCCGCAAGCTGATAGTACTTGACGTTCGCTGGATGCCTGATCGCCGATCGCATCAATGACGTTGTGATAAATGTAGATTAGGCGATAAGGTTGCACAGCAGCCCGTCCTTCGTCAGTATTCATCTCTAGCAGGTCTTTGGCACTAAGTACTGTAGCTTCTACCCGACTATTTTGGTTTAGTACCTTTTGCCTTGCTAATGCTCCTTTGGTACTAAGCCCATCCAGTCGGACATCATCATCACCTGGTATCAGTTCTAGTTTTGACCCTGGAAGAAGTGCTGCCATACCCAACCGTGTCACGCTGGGTAAAACTCCCAATTGTGCCTCTAGGCTGGTTTCACCCCGAACTTCTTTTTTAATTACCTCTTCGAGTTCGCTGGCGACTTCATAGCGCAAAGCATCGGAGATAATCACAAATACTTTTTCGCGATCGCTCCGTTCTAAAATTGGGAATACGTGCCTACCAAAAAATCTAGTTTGGGATGCTATGCCCTCTAATTCCCAGTTGTTGTTGCCAAGGGCATCAGACCAAGCTTCTCCTAGACTATCCAGGAACCATTGAGTGTATAGATTTTCCACATCGTCAATTAAACCCTTGAGGATATCCCCTTGGGCATCATCGCTCTTGACGATAAAGTGGCGATAAGCTTTGTCAAAAGAGTGTAAATCGCTGGCGTAGGCTTTGAAGAGAAGTGGGGCTGGCTGGCGGAATCCTTCTGGATACTGTTGCTTAAATTCCAAAAGAGCGATCGCAGCTTCTAATGCTTGATAAATCTTCTCATACTGGGGGAACCAAATCAGAGTATGACGTGCCTGTAACCAAGTTCGCCAGGGTGTCAATTCCGTTATTTGTTGCCCCATTTGCATTTGCAGTGTTTTAACGCAGGTGCGGATTAATACCTTATCCACCACCTCGAAACTCGCTGCTTCAAATAAAACTTCCGGCTCTAAATTCTCTATAGAATCAAATATATGTAATTGTTCTGCTACCTCACTGCTGAGGATCTTCCAGCCTAGAGAATCCTGCTGGTCGCGCATCCACTGGTCGATAAAAGCATAAGCCCGTTGTCCAGGAATGATGACTTGGTTTGCTAACTGGGGCGGGATGGTATCGTGCAGAGATTTAGCAAAATGCGTGATTAGCAGCTGCACGAATAACTTGTTTAAACTGGGGTTTTGCTTCGGAAAGTCCGTGTGTTCCTGGACTACTTCCCAGAAAGCTTCAGGGGAGATAAAACGCTCAATATCAGACCAAAGGGCGTTATCCGACTCTAATAAACCCCCAAGCAGCACCCGCCGAATCAGTGTCCCTGCATCGGGTACTTTTAAACCTGCGAGAACGGAAAGCATAGCCAGGAGTAATCCCCGTTCGTCGCTGTCGGGGGAAATACTCATTGCTTGCAGGGCTTCTGTCCGTTTGCGGCTTTTAAAGAATTTCTCATGTTCCCGGATGACAATTTCCAGACCGCGCGATCGCAATCCTAAATCTGCATATATGAGGGCGGCGGGGTCAGCAGAGAAGGTTAAACCGCTTTTTTGGATGTCTAGAAGCCAGTTTTCTTGGGGCGCAGGTTCAGCAAAGGGGGCGTACAGTAGAAAAGTTTGATTGGGTTGCTCGACCAGCAGGTGATATTTGACAGTAAAGGCAGTATCAGCGAGTTGGAGTTTTTCTACGCCTTCGAGTTGGAGTTCATTGAAGCTGCTGGTAAATTGTTGTTCGGGGTCGTACCAAAACACCACCCTCCGTCCTGGGTGCAACCAACGGGCTGAATCTTGAA
The DNA here is from genome assembly GCF_002245975.1 of Nostoc sp. 'Peltigera membranacea cyanobiont' 213. Lineage (NCBI taxonomy): Bacteria > Bacillati > Cyanobacteriota > Cyanophyceae > Nostocales > Nostocaceae > Nostoc > Nostoc sp. 'Peltigera membranacea cyanobiont' 213. The sequence continues at coordinate 11,390 of NZ_NOLI01000099.1, forward strand.
AGAGTGTTTCTAGAGTGTTTTGGATACGAGCGGTGTTCATAGAATTGTTTACACAACTTTTTAGGAGTGAGTTAAGTTACGTGGGGCAAAAGTTGATGTGATTTTCTTACTGAGGCAGAATCAACTCGTAAAAATTTTATTTTTTGCCGTTAAAACAGGAATCATAGCCTTATAGTGTTTTTTTGTCGTTAGCTAATGGCCATCTGTTTAGGAGATGCACTAAATAATAAATAATGTTTTGCTAGGGGTATCAGCACGAAAAGCTAACTTGCAGCTTTGACCAACATCGAAATTGATGCGTACAGTTGTTACTGTTCGCCCTTGAGTGAGCAGAGATTGTTTATCTATTTCTGTGATCGTGCCTGCACCTAGACGGCAATGTACAACTCGCATATCCTTATGAACTGTCTGACGACACAAGGCTTTGCCCAATTTTATACCGCTATAGCCTGGGCGAATTTTCATCTTTTCATGTTCGCCAGCAGAAATTTTAGCTAGATGTTCACCTATACAAATCAAAAATGGCGCATCTTGAATCTGCGATCGCCATTTTTCAGAAATAACTTCCAATCCAAAAGCAGCACCGCCTAAGCCACCGACAAAAGCAGCGATTGAATCAGTATCACTGCCTATCATATTAGCTGCGGTAATAATGCTTTCCTGGGTTTGTTCTGGCTGACGGGCAAACAAATAAACCCCAGCGATCGCAGTCGCTAACCCAGAACCTTTGGTAGCTTGGTCAAAACAGCCTAGTTGCTCAAGTATCTTTTGAGGTGATTCATCTTTACGTAATCCTAACCAGACTAGACGCAACCACTCCACAGCTTCTTGTTTGGTTTTCTCAAAGACTACCTCGAAAGATTCTACCCTTCCTTTATTCCATTCAGTCAGCCATGTTTTCAAAGCGGGTATTTTCGGAATTTGCAACTGTTTTACCCCGTTGCCAAGTATTTCAATCAACTGTTGACCTATGCTAGGTTCTGACCACTGCAATACAGTTTGTAGTGCATATCCATATAAGAGCGCTCCAACAATAGCTCTTGGATGACCGTGACTAATTATTGAATTACGCCAAATATCTGCTTCAGCTTGTTCCCAACGGCCGACATTAGCTAATACATGAGGTGATATTCTCATGGCTGCACCATTGGCACCACCATCACGGTAGTCTATGCTGCCTTCTTTCATCTTACGGCTAAAAAAATTGCTATTCCAATCAGCCGACTTGCGCTGTATTTTTTCAGCTGCTTCCTTGACGGTGCCACCTGCACCACGAGCATATTCTAGCCACATTGGATACTCAAACTTGCAAAAGGGATGATAGTCAAAGCATCCGTTGAAGGATATACAGGCAGCAGTGCAGATAGTTAATTGTGTATCGTCAGAATATTCCCCAGCAGCAATATAATCCTCATAACCTTGGAAGCGTCCACCAACACGCTTACTCCATGACTGGTAGTCAGTAACTTGCTCTAAACCCATTTTATGTTTGAGGTCGTTATGCGAACGGATAAATTCTGTCATCCAACCTAGTGCATCACCAGCCGCAGCAGCAATTATCGAACCAGCACAGCGATCCTGGAGTGAGTCAATCGATAATAATTGATTTTTTTCTTGCATAACCAACTCGTTAATAAATAAGCTGCTTTTAACTACCTCTAACAATCCACTCAGAATGCCAATCAAAATCACGAGATGATACTCGGATATTTCCTCTCCATCCTGCTTGCCGTACATTTTGCTCATGGCGTGGAGAACGGATCACGATTTCCATTATGTCTGCTAAAGGAATACCATCTCGGATCAAAACTTCAGCTTGAATACAAGTAGGTAGGTTAATTGGTTTACTATTGCGATCTTGTAATCCCTGTCTGTCTTGTACTGTATCATCGAATAGAGTTTGAAGTGTGTGATAACCAGGCGCTATATGACGACCTCCACCTGTGGCAGCATTGAATTTGCAGAATTCTATTCCTTGTTTCCATAAATAATCAGGCTTGATATATAACAAAACTACAGGTTCTTCAGATTTATGTACAAGCCCATAAAGCATAAAAAAATTATAGTAAGTTAAACTACAATTGACATAATTTTTGTACTTCTGTCCTTCAGGTTTTCTACCATCAAATGGGTTAGTGCAAATATTATTCTTTTCTAATTGATATAAAGATAATATAGCGTCCGCACGACAAATATTATTTAGATTCTCAAGACGGGTTAAATGTAAAAGTTTTTCGATTCTCCTGTGTAAAACAAAAGATTTAATATCTTCAGCGTCCGTTGTATTGTATCTGGAAGAGGCTGGGAGAATTTTAGTCTCTGATGAATTAGCTAATTCAGTTTCTTCATCTAGATATAAACTCTCAAAACATACGTCAGCTAGAACCCAATCAAAAGATATCTTGTCAGCAATATGCTCTGTTGAATCTGCCAGCGTTATTTCTGCATCTGATAATCGAAACAATTCATCCCATACTATCTGCTGTTCATTCCCATTGCTTAAAATCTCTGTTAATAAATCTGATGCAATTTTTAATTCTTGATCTTCACTAAATATTTTGATAATGTATTGGTCTTGTGAATCTAAAAGATAAAAAATAGATATTTTCTTTCTGACAGTTGTAATAGGAGATAATTCTTGGTAGCTGGTTACTTTTTGAGTTTTTTCTCGAATTACGATATCGAGAGCGATATTCTGTACATCTGCAATTGTTAAAGCAGAAATGTCAGGATATTTATCGATAGCAATAAATTGTCCTAAGCTTTTTAATTCTAAAGGCGCATCTTGTAAACGTGTATTATCAAAATTAATTTGATTTGTTAAAGGATCAGCTATAGCATAAATGTTTTGAGTATAAGAAGGTTCTAATACAGAATTTTCTTCCTGAAATACTTTTTTGCCAAAAGGCGTAATTTTTAAAGTAGAGTCTGAGGTTAGTTCTAAAGATTTCCAAGATTGAAGATTTTCAGCAACACTTCTCATGAGCATAGAATCTATACCCAGAACATTTGCTAACTCTTCTATAGTTACTGATGGAACGACATTAATTGCTGTGCTTAATATGAACTCTTCAAATATATCTACTTTACGCAATTCGCTAATAGTAGCCTTCACTAACATCTGTTGGACGTTATAGCGAACATAGCGCCCAGCTAATACTTGATATCCTTGGGATTCAATTTTATCTACTAATTTGCTTAAACGAGAGTCTACTTGGTTAGCATTAAAGGTTAGATACATTTATAAACCCTTTATATTTATGTACAACTTGTGATACTTTTTGATATATAGGAAGTTGCGTAAATAAATCGTGACAGCCTACGATTATGAGTAATTCTTTAGCACGAGAGAAAGCAACATTAACTCTTTCAGGCGTTTGAGCAAACCCAAAATTACTTTGCAGATTGTTGCGAACCATGCTGACAATAATCACGGGTTTTTCCATGCCCTGAAATCTATCAACTGTTCCGGTACGAATATTTAGAGAAGGAAAATTATTAGCAGAGAAGCAACTTTCAATTCGCCTTAATTGAGCGCCATAAAATGTGATAATTCCTATTTCTTTTTTAGGTGAACCCTGAGCAAGTTTAGGTGCCCAAGATTGTTCCATTTGTTCGCATAATGTTTGAATTTTTCTAATTTCTACGTCGTTATAATATGATGTGCCATCTCTTCTTTCATGAAACTCTCTACCTGTAGGTATTGCAGCCCACATAATATGATTATCCTCCCCGATAATTGAACCCGCTAAATTGTGGGCGCGTTCAATATCAGGATTGGTAAGCCCACAACTAAGTCCACCATCGCCTTCATCATAAAATTGGTTGATTGCTTCCATAATCTGTGGATGCATTCGATACTGGACATTTAGCCGTCTAGCTATACTTTTTTGACTAGCTTGTGCTGCTTGAAATTGCAACTGAAACCATGATTGTTCTAAAAATTGAAGGTTCTCTCTAGGAATAGAGAGTTCTTCAGCAAGCTCATCTAGATTTTCTTCATCTAAAATAGGTGGTAACTGGCGATAGTCACCAATCATCACAATCTTTTTACCTTTTAATGTTGGTATAAGTAACTCTGGTGGAATACTTTTGCTTACTTCATCAATAATTACTACATCAAAGTGTCCAAATTTCTGTAAGTAATTACATCTTGCTGCTTTCATGCAGGTAACGCCGATAACATTAGCGTTATCCAAATATTTTTTTCGCAAAGCCTCATACTCTAGATCAGATGGTTGGCGTAATTTTTCAATCCATTTTTGAATAGTTGGTTCCCATTGGTTAAGGTAAGCTTCTGATTGCTCAAGCTCTTGTTGCCATAATTCAAAGTTAATTGGAATATTTCTCAAAAACTTTAGATTAAATAATTCCTCATCATCAACATTCGGCTTAAGCCAGTTAGGAATTTTCTGGTAAATACCTAACCACCAATGTCTAAAATTGTTTAAATTTAGTTCCAATTCTTCTATCTGCTTTTCAATTTCTCTAACTTGATTAGATAGTTTTGTAACTTCATTGAAAGCTTTATTAGTAACTTCTCTAATGCTTCCAAGTTCAGAATCTATATGGTTGTTAATAGTTGAAAGTACAGATAAAGGAGCTAGAGTAGCTTGTAAATTATCTTGAGATTCCGATGCTAGCAGAAGCATTTGCTCAGTTTCAGTTTGTAATTTATTGAGAAAATCTTTTGCACTTTCAGTAATGCCACTGCTAACTTTGGCTGTAAGCTTATATAATTTAGATTCCCAATCTCTTGCTTGATTGTTTTGAATTAATTGCTCGTATTCTCGCTTAATTGCTTCTAACTTAATAGCTGCGATATAAATTTTTCTTTGTTCAGATGAGTGATTGATATCTGCAATAGTAATATTAGAATAGTTGTGTAATAGATTAATTGCTCGTATATGACGCTGACTATTAATTCTGGTTGCAAGTTGTTCTCTTATTTGAGAAACTTTTGCCTCAAAAGGCTCTATATTAATTAATATTTTTTGGTTTTGCAAAAGTAACCAATATATTTTATTACCAACTTTATATACTTCATCACATTCATTTAGCTGAAGTATTAATTCATTTATTTCGAGTTGGCACTTATCAAGATATTGTTTCCAAGGTTGTTGGCAAGCTTCTAGTGCAATAGTCTGTACCTGTAATGGCAATGAAATTAAATCTTCTGTAAGAGAATGACGTTGTTGCAAGCATCGCTTCAATACTTCATAGATTTGAGAGTTAGCTGTTAATTGCCAATTTCCAAGCTCACGGAGTGCCAATGTAAGTTCTGTTTTACGATTTTTTAGCTGCTCAATTTTTATCTGTTGGTTAGCAAAAAATACACTATTCGATTCAATGAGATTTCGTAAATCAGATTGCATAGAACCAATCTGATGCTGCCGAGCTTCTAGTTGAGTGTAAGTATCTCTTTTTGTCTTGTATTCTAATTCAAGAGAAGTCTTACTATCTAGCAATTGATGTTGCTGTTGAGGAAAGGCTTCTTCAACTTGCATATAAACTTGAAATTTATCTAACGATGTCAATAATGGACATAACCCTCGTACAATTTTTTGGTGCTTTAATAAACGATTTTCGCATTCAGCAGATGTATTGTTTACCCATCTATCAATAACGTTTTCACTTAGAAAAGGCTCTCCTTCTTGGCTAACCCTTCCGGTCTTTCCGTCTCGCAATGGACGTAGGACTGGGTGGTGAGATAATCGGCTTAAAGCGTTATCTACTGCTAGATTGGCTTGAGAAGCAATTAGGGTACGCCCACCTTTAAGGGCAACTTGATAGCAAATTTCGGTAATAACCGTTGTCTTGCCTGTACCTGGAGGCCCTTGTAATAAAATGAGATCATCCGCAGCTAGTACAGCTTGCACTGCTTCTAATTGGCTATCATTAGCCTGACCCAAAAATAAATCTTCTTTAGCTAGTTGGACAGTTTCTTCTATTGGTCTAGCTTGAGAAGCCTCAAAGAAAAATTTACTCAAATTAAAGTTATATGTATGGCCATCTATCAAGCTTCTCAAAGCTTGTTCTTGCCACTGAATCTGAGCGAGACTACCGTTATCTTTAAAAAATAACAATATTGTTTCAGGTAGTGTAATATCCTCATTTATTAAAGAGTCTGCTATATGACGTTCCAGGCTGATATTTATTTGCTGAGAACTACGTCTAACTAATTCAATCTTCCCTAACTCCTGACCTGCACGTATATTGCGGATTTCAGCAGAACTTGCAAGAAACTTTAAAGGTTTATTTATAGCCTTTTCAACACGCTGCCAAAAATCATCTGGGCTGATCAAGACGGAACCATTATTAGTAGCTAAAGCAGCATTCACCGTAAAGGTTATAGAGGTTGCGGATGAGTAGTTGTGCGAAATAACAGGAACATAAAACTGACGGTTTTCTGCTATGCGACGTTGTATTCTTAAGTACGCTCCCCAAGCTTGGATTTGGTCATGTGTTGGTACATAAGAACTACAAACAGGCATTGTTGCTATTTCTGCAAATGCTGTTTCTGGAATACCAATATTATTTTGATGAGCGCGTTGTAGGAGAATCAGCCGAGGTAAAGAAAAAGAATCTACCCGTCCTTGCTCTAGGTCTACTAAATTAATTGCAGTTAAAACTAAATTGCCTGTACCATCTCGCTGAACAATTCCTGAAAGCTGTAAAGTTTGTTGCCGTTCTTCTAACTTCAAAGGTAGTTGGAAATCATCCCGGTCTGTTGCTACTATAAGTTTCCATTTTTCTTCATATTCTGAATTTCTTCCTGGCTCTTGTCTGCGAATATAGAATATGCAAGGCTCCGAACCTAAAAGATGAGATATTAACTCATCTGTACGAGCGTGTCGCTGCCAATAATCAGAATATAAATTTAGTGCATTTGCTCCTTCAATAAGGCTAATAAAGTTAGCGCTTGCCGCTCCTATATAGTTGTAACCCCAAGTTTCAGACATAACCTTGTACCCCATCTGAAAAACGATAACTAATCAACAGCATTGAAGACTTTTGTGTAACAGATTCACACTTCAGAATGAACCTGTTTCAACAACTCCAGCTTCCACTGCGAGGCTTTTTCTAAGTCAGCAATTTTTAAGTCTGTACCTTCGTAAACAAGACCTTTAAAGCGCGTGTAGTTGTACGCTACACCATCGTCAAGGTCAAGATTAATTCGCGCATCGGCTTGCGTTTGTAGCTTGGCTTGGTAATCTCGCAGTTCTAACTGTTGGGCTTGTAGTTCTTTCAGGCGGTTTGTGGCAGCTTTTTTAGCGGCGCTAGAAGTGGTATTATCTAACTGTTGTTGCGCCCTGGCAATTTCCCCATCTAGTTTGACTTGCAATTCCAAAACATAATCGGTGCGAATACGAGCAAGAGCATCTTCGCTGTAACGCTGTAAATATAGTAATGCGCCAAAAGCTCGTTTTTTTCCACTGGTAAACAGCCAATAAATAGGGCGTTTTTTATAAGTTTGAATGTGGTCAGAAATGAATTCTTGCAGAAAATAGCGGCGGATGCGTTCTTGGGCGCTTTCGCCGTTTTTGAGGGTAAGGGCGTTGGCGATGAAATTCATGTTTTCGGTAAGGGTGTCGGGACTGTAGGCGACACGCAGAAATTCTATGAAGCGGGTAACGATATCGTTATCAAAGTATGCTTGGTATGTGATGGGAATAATTGCATCACTGCTGACGCTTAAGGTTTGGGTTTGGTGTAGGTCCGGGTCAAATGGTTGTCCGGCGTGGATGAGTCCGGGTTTGTCGAGGGAGTAGCGCCCCATGATACAGCCGACGGCGTAGGAGATAAGGGAACGAATATCTTTGTTTAAGTCGGCGCGGCGGATGGTGATTTGGTCGTCGGGTACTTCTGGGGTGAGTTCGTCTTGTAGGTCGTAAGCTTCTATCCAGTAGCGGTTATTTTCTTCTTCGAGTTTTTGGAGTTCGCGGAAGGCGGTTTCTGATTTGCTTTGCCAAATGGTGAAGGCTTCGCTAAGGTGTTCGGTGTTGTGGCGTAATAGGGGGTGGATTTGGAAATCCCAGGATGTTTCAAAGTTGTTCCAGTCCTCTCTTGCAAGAGACAACATTTGGCTCGATAGTTCAATGATGTAATTTTTATCTATCTCCTTTAATATGGGGACATTTAACACATTTTCTACATTAAGTGCCAAAGTTGGATTTAAAAGTGTAAGGAATGTATTAGCTACTTTAGAATTTAATAAAGATAGTTGTATTTCTATGTCATTGGAATCTTGATTTTTGGAAAAAATTGTTGGAGAGACAGAATTAAATTGAAAATCACATCTTAATTCTCTAAAAGAGAAAGTATTGCTAATACTTATAATACTCCAGGTTACACCTCTACTGTTTTGATTTTTAACACTGGTAATTCTAGCAATTTTGTCTTTTTTATAATGACTTTGGGTTCCTAGATTCCAATTTATAATATGAATTACGTTTCCATAATATCTTCTGTAATCTCCACCTTTGGAACATAATACCCATGATTTATCTATACCAACTTCCTTAGCTTTTACTTCCCAATAATATCTCATATATCTCTCATCCTTTCCCGTTTTACAAGGCCCATCAGAATACATAGTAGATGAAACATTGGGCAGAGATAAAAATATATTTTTAATTTTTTCCGTAATCCAATAAGCTATAGGTGATCCTGGGATTTTTGAAAAGTCAGTGGATTTAATATAATAATTATTACTTTTAAAAAATCTTTGATTTAATTCTTCATTAGATAGTACATTACTTTGTTTGTCATAAAGTTTTTTAAATACGCTTATTGAATTGTTGCTATTCTTTTTTCTAATTGTAAAACCACAACTACCAAAGTCAGAACCAAAAATACCTCGGCCATTATGAACTAGACTTTCTAAAAAGTAGTTATTAAGAATATTTGCTCGAATTTCTTGATAACTTGACAAAAACATCCAATTTGGTATTGTTAGCATAGCTACCAAACCATTGGGTTTGCAAAAATGAATATTTCTTTGAATATAACAAGCATATAAATCTCCTTTCCCAGCTTGATAGTTCTTGTTAATAAAGCTTTTAACTATATCATTAAATGAACTACCACCCATATAAGGCGGATTTGCTACCACAACCCAATACTGCTTCCTCAAAAACTTTGCCTGTAAAAGCAACCCCTGCAAAGCTGGAACATATTCCCGAAACATTGAATCACTGAATTCCAACGCCTGCAATTGCCATTTCAACTTTTCAGCATCAAAGCTTGGCGGCGTAATTAAACTCCCTAAATTCTCCGCATTCTGAAACGCCTCAATTAACGGTTGCCAATCTTCAAGAATTAATTCTGTTGCTGGTGGTAAAGTCTGACTATGGGTAGGACGCACCACCATAATATTCAAAACCAGAGATTTCCGCAAAATCCGCGAATTCTTCGCCCGTGCTTTCATCAATACTGCAAAACTTGCTAACTGCGCTGCACGTTCATCAATATCTAAACCATACAAATTGTGCGTTAAAATCAACGCCGGAATATCGCGCTCTAAATAACCTTGTTCTTTGTAAATTTCAAACAGCAAATCAAACGTATACACCAAAATATGACCACTGCCACAAGCAGGATCTATCACGGTCAACTCTTGAGGCGTTAAAGCTTGAAGTTTTTCATCCTCACCATTATCGTTAGGATTTTCCAAATAGTAAGGCATATATTCACGTAACCGTGATTCCGGGTGAGACTCTAACCACAACCGCCCCAAACTGTTCTCCACCATATACCGAACAATCCAGTGGGGGGTAAACAATTGAGTCGCTGCGGGAATATCTGCGGCTGCAACCTTAGACTTTGCTCCAATCACCTCATCCTTGCGTTCTGAAATGTAGAACTGATACAGCCAACCTACTACTTCAATATTCTGCCAGTCCTCCTCTGGAATCTCCTTTACCAGCCGCCGTACAATTGAATCTTGATTTAACAAATTTCCAGGCAAAAACAGCGCTTGATAATTCTGGCGAGGGTCAAACAGTGCCGGAATTCCCTCTGCCAAAGCTTTACATTGAGCTAACAGCAGACGGCGGTAAAGAAACTCATCGGGATTAGGATCATGATTGGCAAAACTGCGCCACTCATTAAGAGTATCCAAGTCAAGTCCAGGTAAATCTCCCATTTCGGCAATAGAACTAGCATCCTGTAACAAATCAGGGTCTACCAAATTGGAGTCGCTACTACTCAACACCCGCCCGATATATCCATTCACCTCCATAAACCGCAACGCCGCCAAACGGTTAAACCAGGTGTAGGCAATTTCATCTATCAGCGCATCTACCGCCTGGGGTTGGCTGGAACTTAGCGTTAAATCTTGCAAGCGATTTCGCAGTTGATGATATTGGTTTGCTTCCGTTGTATTTAGCGTTTGACCCGCCACCAGCAGTCCACCCGCAACTGTCTGATGTTCTGTAATACTTTTGTGAGTTATGCCAAATTGGGCAGCACGGGCTTTAACTTGTTCTCGTAGGTAACGACGCGCCCAAATAGCAAAGTTCTTGATAGCGGTGCGGTTCATAAGCTGATGAGGGAATAGGGTGATGCAATAAAGGTAGGAAAATGATTAGTAGAACTAAGTAATATTACTCAAGACGAACGCGATGATTTTGTTGAATCTCATCCAATAGCGTTTTCCGCAACGCCTCTAGATAAACATCCACATCTTGCAGTGTTTCCAGTAGGGGTTTAGGCGCAACTCTCGCTACCTGCACCGATATGATGCGTTTGACACAAGTAGCTTTGCCGTTACTGCCATTGTTTGACTGACGCTGAATGATTTCATTGGCTTGCTGATCTACTTTTTGCAGCAATTGTGGGAGGATGTTTTCTAGTTCACTTTGACGTGCGATCGCAGAATCGATACTTGTTACCTGATTAACTGAGGTTACAACTTTATCGATGTCTTGAGTGATATTGCTGAGGTCTAGCTGTGCAGAAATGTCTTCGTGAGCGGAAGTCACATACTCAGCTAATTTCTCCCGCATTGCCTTGCTTTTACTCTCCACCTGATAGATTTGAGTTTTTAGCGCCTCCTGCACCTTATCTTTGACAGGTAGGAGTAACATTGCTAATTCTGGAATCTTCGCAGTGGGGTCAGACATCGCCAAAATTTGCTTAACTAAATCCACCCGCCTGAGCAAATCTGGATCACTAATATGGCGTAGTTCTGGTTCTAGGGTTTTCAGGTCATTACGAGCTTGCTGGAATAGCTTAATTTGTGTGCTGAAGAAGGATTGCAGTTTTTGCACATCTTCGATAAATTCTTCTATATCATCCCGTCGCTGACGAAATGTGTCGAAAAACTTCGCCGCACTGTCCTTCGTTAATAATTCAGCCAGCAAATCTAAGTTAGTACGCAGTAGTTGAGCAAAGGGAAGCCCACCTTCTGCTTGGATTAACCAACCTTCTAGTTCTTGAGAGTGTTTTGTTAAGGCATTTTTGTATTGTTCAAATAGCAACTGTGGATCGCTAGACATATTGTCATTGAGTAACTCGCTGGCCATATCTTTGGCAATCTTCAAGTTGGCTGGGTTAATTTCATCGGTAAGGCGGATGGTATATTTATCTATTTCTTTGCGCGATCGCAACTGGATCACTAATCCTTTATCATGCAGATTAACGTTGCCTTGAGCGTGTCGCAGTTCTATTACACCCTTGTTAGCAAGTTCTGCCATCACCCCCAAAGTGTCGAATTCCGACCAACCATAAGGACGGACTGCAAACTTATCTACCAATGCCTTAATGCTGACAAGGCGGCGAAGGCGGGTTTCTTCCATTAACCAAGCTCGCATTTCACTATGAGCAGCCACATTAACAGGCTGTCCGTTAATATCTTGTTCTTGACTCTCACGAGTTAGGGCATTGCTTACGTGATCTTCGTTTTCAAAGCCACTAGCCACGTAACCGAGCTTTTGATACACATTACCTACCAAATAGCTCAAACCTTCATTCAGCAAGCTTTTAGTGTCTCGACTGCGAATTTCTAACTTGCTACCACAGGCAAATACATCAGCACGAATAATCAAATCCTCTAGGATAACTTTCAATTCCTGACGGCGTTTGCTATTCTCGTCTCCCCGTGCAATTAAAATTCTCTGGATACTAGGGCTGAGGTTGCTGCTATTTTTCAGACGCAAGTACTCGTCTGTTTTGATTAAAATATTGAGATCATCCAGTAGACGTTGGTTATCAGGCAATCTCACCAAGACTTCATAACGAGATCCCGTAGTGCCAATGCAGAAAGCATCATCCTGCATAGCAGCGTAACTTTCGGCATAAGGGGTAACAATATGCAGGGTGAGGTCGTTAGTTTGCTGCCCAAAAGTTTGTTCATCCAGCTTGCGGTTAAATGGATACTTATGACGCTGGCTATATCGTAGTTCTTTGTCAGTAAAAATTGAATCCCAGACAAGCTGTTGTAATTCTTTGAGAACTTTGATTGAATCAACTTGAGTATTTTTGATTTCTCTGCCAATATCTTGCTCCTCATGGGTCAAGAAAATATATTCATCGCCATTACGCTGGATAAGAGTTTGACGTTCCAACCGCCCCAAAGCTGCTTCTACCTGCTGCCGCAATGCTAGTTTATCTTGGTCAATATTACTTAGACTAAGAGTAGTTAAGTTATCCAAATTAGCCCGAATTTCTTTCAGGTACTTGACCATGAATAGGGTCTTCAATAGATCAATGTCAAAAGAATGTAGTTGCGGATTCCGACCCGCCTGAATAATAACTTGGTTGATCGAACTATCCAAAAAGCCTTCTACTGCCATGTAAAAGGTGTGGAACGGAACCAGCACACCAAGAGGTTCTCCGGCTACCGCTTGGGATGCAACCTGAAAAGCATCCAATAGCGATCGCTCTCCTGATGCCAGGTGCTTGCCAGCAGAACCCATGAGGCGAATTTGAGTAAAAACCTTTTGTAACAGATTAAACTGATAGGGAATAAAGGGATAGGCGGTAAAGAAATCTTGAGGATTACCATATCCCGGCATATCGGCGCTGTCCTGAGTAAAAGCAATTTGGTTTCTCAGAATAGCAATCTTCTGGCTATACAAAGCTTCCAACCCAGCCCGCGCCGCATCAGTTTTGCCGAGCAAACGTAACTTAATTACCTCATCGGTATTAGCAGAAGACAAATTCAGTGGGCGATAAAAACGACCAATAATCTTAGAAAAATCCTCGCCTTTAATCTTGTTTTTGGTAATCTCATCCATTGCCTCTTGGGATGTCACCACCACCCAAGCTTTTCCCAAACAGTAAGTACCCAAATCTTCCACAACAGTCTGTAAGTTCAGCATCAGTTTGCTGTCTTCACCGATATACTGTCCTACCTCATCCACCATAAAAATTAGGCGATGTTGCGGCCCTTTACTATCCAGATACTGCTTTACCATGCCAGCAAACTTTTCTGGACTCAGAGTGTAATTTTGTTCGCCGAAATCTAGTAAGCGGTTAGCCGCTTCTGCACTCATGCCCGTGCTAGTTTGTAAAGCACTAGCGATCGCATCTTGATGAAAACCCCAAGCATCTCGGTTTTCCTTCCATTCCAAGCCACTCTCTGCCAAGAAAGCTTGTTGAAAAGCTGCATATTTACCTTGGCGATCTAGTTGACGTTCAAACTCAGCAATGGGAAGAACCGTCCCAAAGTACCCCAAATGCTCGTCAAATACCTTTTGAAAGACTTTGGTAATGCTTTCTTTATGGTTTTTATTATTGGCATCAGCTTTAGAGTCAATATTGAATAAAATCACATCGCAAGAACTATGTGCTGCTTGTGCTATCAAGGCTTGCAACATCGGATCGGGTATGCGTTTTTCATCAAAATAATCCAAGGCGCGGCTAGTTTCCAATTGATGATTAGCCAATAGGTATGACAGAATCTTCAAAAAGTGAGATTTCCCTGAGCCAAAAAATCCAGAAATCCATACGCCCATCTTATCCGTAGGATTCCTTAGACTATTGGTGTAGCGTTCAAAAAATGTCCGAAAGTGCCTATCTAGTTCGTTGGTAACGACATACTCTTCCAATTCTTGACGAATATTCTCGTCATCCTTCTGCCCAACTTTAATAACGCCATTGATATTACGGTAAATGTCCTTTTGGAAGAGTTCGGCGATATTCATAGGTGGTGTTGTTGGTGGGGAATCAGAGGGAAAGCCCGATAGTAGTTGTCATCCTTAAAGGTGTCGAATAGACGTAGTTCGTGCCCATCGTAAGAACCAGGGAAAAACATCACTAGAGGGATTTTGTCAAGTACTGGGTGCAGGTTGTTGAGGATACTGTGCGATCGTAAAAGGGGCCAGCTAGCACCAACTCCAGTCATGATTACAAGCTGTTCATCACCCCTAAGTTTTTTTTGGATGTAGGCAATAACCTGGTCAGGTCGGACAAGAGGCGCAACGGTCTTAGCCAGGGCAACATTTCCTTTAGTTGCTTCTAACTCAAGAGCTTTTTTGAGTACCCCTCTTTCTGACAATATGTCGAGGATAGTTCTATAAAGGTCAATTTCCAGCAAAATAAGCTGGGTGGGCGGACTCATCAATTGCCGCTTTAGACGTTCGACATATTTCTGTACTAGTGGTTCATATTCAGCGTCATAATCAAAAATATAAAAGCCAATTTCGTTTCCAATACCGCGATTACTCAATAAACGTGCATCTTGCAGTTTTGGTAATAGTGCATCAAGGCGCTGATTAATACTCAATGTGGGCATTAATTTTGCCTTTGATCACTGTGTTTTTTCGATTTTGGCCAATAAGGAGGTAACTTTTTTAATAAAAATATGAACATTACCCCACAGATGGCTTTGCTGCCTTGAAGTGGTTAGTTATATACATAGCAATACAGCTTCCTTGATGACTTTTATCAAGGATAATCGAAAGCTAGATAAATGACACAGTATATTTACTGATTAAACAGGCAATTATCAATCTATATTTGAGCTTTTAGATACACTCAACTCTTAATAAACCTGGCTAAAGAATTATAGTGCTTAATGATTCCTATAATACAAAGTAAGCAGTATTCTGCGAGTAACTCTTGACTATCTAATCACAGGCAGCGTCCGCGATTGTAAGCAAATGCCTTGGCTGGCCACAGAACATGGTTCCTGGTGATAGTGTGTTGATAAGGCAAATCTGGGAATGGAGGAAGTAGCGTAGGCGCAGCCCGTCGTAGACATCGCTAAGTGGAGCGTAGCCATCGCCTCCCCAATCGATTCTCATGAGTGATTGCCGAAAGCTTTAGCCAGTACGAGAATTGCAAATTGTGACTTGAAGAAGATTTTGGACAGGTTTGGAAGAAGAAATTGGACAAGTTGCAAGCTGAAATACCTATAACTTCGTTAAGGCATTAAGCAAGCGATCGCTCTTTTGGAAAAAGAAAATGGACAGAATAACAGAAATGGAAGAAGAAAATGGACACAAATCCGCTTGAATACGGCTCCTGTCCAACTTATTGCCTAACTTGTAGGATTTTTCACAAGCTTTGCGATCGCTTGCCGCAGTAAGTATCGCTATCACCAAAACCTTTATCTTCCATACAGGCATAGAGTTTGAGCAGTTTAGTTTTCCTTTATGCTATTTTTTTGACGTTCTTGGAAGGTAAACTTGGACATCCATTTTTGGAAGGTAAAGATGGACAACGTGTCCAAAATCTTCTTCAAGTCACACAAATCTCTAGAGTTCAGTCTCTTTCAGCACCTACTGGCGGTAAAAACTAAAAGTACTACCAATAAAGACTTAAAAATTACTAAAGCCTTTTATTAACGCTCCTTGCGTTCACACAAAGGCATTGCCCCGATCAGCAATCGTGTACAAGCGTATGCGATTGCTCTGGCATTGCTCAATTGAGCGCACGCTGAAATCTTCGCTTTGCACATAGGCGAGCGATCGCTTTGAGTGGGTGTTTTAAATAGCAAAAGCCTTGATTGACATAAACTATGGTAGACGCATAGGATTTTAATGTCAACCGTGGTTAATAAAGAAGTAGAGGTTTTTTCAGTGGACATCAGCGATGTGGCATACATCAAATGGAACGCCGAAAAAATTGACATTGTAAAAAAAGCAATGGAAGAAAAAGGCGGAAAAAGAGGAACTATGTCTACAAGAACTCTAGCACAAGCCTTACAAGATAGAGGCGTGGCTTGCTCATACCAAAACATATTTAAATTATTAAGTGGTAAATATTCAATTATTTCCTTAGAGATAGCGCAAGGTATTTGCGAAGTGTTATCTATCCCTGTTCAAGAAATTGTAAAAATCTACAGATTTTCTGTTTATGATGGTTGACATTGTTAACCAAGGTAGACTAATATATTAATTATAGGAGAGGAACCAAGTAGTAGCCTCCCAGCTAAATTGAACCTTGAAAAAAGTGAACAGAAAACAAAGCCCCCAGGTAGCGGACGCAGCGAATAGTCAAGGCTGCTGAAGTGAGGTAAGGGTGGAGTGGGTTCCAAATAAAAAGTTGCTACAGCATTACGGAAGTCGCTTTGAAGCTCGTTGCAGACTACCGCCCGATCAAGAGATATGCTGCTGTAGCAAGCTCCAGTCACCGACTAGGAGCCATAAATATGAGGCTTCGCCAATTTTAGATTGGGAGTATTGTGCTGAAAGCACAACAAACTTATTACCAATAAATAGGGCGATCGCTCCGTCTGCAAAACTTGCGATCGCCTTTTTACCCATTTAAGAGGTATTCTCTAATGATGACACAAGTTTCAGCCCCTGCGCCAACAAAAGATCCACTAACCACACAGGATCGCCAAATCATTGCAACCATCGTCAATCAGTCGGACTACTCAAAAGAGTGCAAGCCCGAAGATGTAGTGACTATCTGGATCAACAGTGATTATATCGTGTGGGTAAAAATGACCCACGGCTATGCTCGATATCACAAAGAGCCATTCAAACGCGCTGTTGCAGAGGTTAAAGCGAGTCTTTCTGCTCCAGTAGAATGTAATCACAAAGAAGATGAAGAATTAAAACAAGCTGCTGAGAAAATTGGCTTGTTAGGTGATTGTGATTGGCTATCATTAAGCGTCCAATACCATTCTGATAAAGTAATCGGTCATGCTGGTTGTTATATTTCCCACAAGGCTCGATTATTTTCCCCACCGGCTGAATGGGATTTTACACTGCCGAAGTGGAATATGCCTGCTGCTATCTGCCCAGATTGTGATGGTCACGGCTGCGGTAACTGCTCCTATCGCGGCACTCGTGCAGAAGACTTGTGTATGCCAGTAGACGGTTATCGACTAACTTATGTCGGCAAGACTGACCTCCAGACGGCTCACAATGTATATCTGGACGGTGAGTTTTTGGGCATACTCTTCAAGGTCAGAAACGCTGAGGAAGTCTGGGAAAACGACCCCAAGACATACTACTGGCGCTGTGGCGATGGCATGAAGTATTGGAGCGTAAAAGAGGCTGTAGAAGCACTGTTCAGGGTAACTACTCCGATTGAACTGCCACAAGTTCGTCGAGAGTTGGTAGCGGCGTAAATAGGCTGGTGGAAGAAAATTCTCTTCCACCACTATTTTAAAATCAGTGCCATTCGCCACTCAGAATTAAAGCTTCGCTTATTTTTTGCGAAAACTAACATTAAAGAAAGGCAGCAGCTACTATGACAGCTTTTGACTTTGATTCTGCTGAACACAAGTCATACCAAAAGACCCCAGCAGCTAAAAGCATTCCTTCACCCGCAGGCATTTGGATTGCTTACGAAAATCAACAATTAGCAGGATGGTACGAAAATAAAGAACTAGAAGGTGGGAAAGAGTATAAAGTTCTTACTAACAAGTTGGACGAAAACGATGAAAAGATAGGCATTCCTGGCGCTCTCTACAGACAACCACGAATACTTGTGATTGGGCGATCGCTTCTGCTATATGGAAACGATAGAAAGGTGATTGGAGTTTGGCGTAGCAGTGATGGTTTGGACAAGAACGCCTACAAATTCGGTAGGCG